>VBFX01000139.1 GCA_005889395.1 Chloroflexota bacterium | reverse complement strand
AGTAGGGCTGTCCGGCATGACCGACCAGCGCCGAGGGATACCACTGGGCCGCCGGGCCGACGGCCAGCACCGGGATTGGGCCATCCACGTGGGTAAACGAAAAGAGCCAGGCTGGAAGGGACCGCTCACCTCGGTCGGACCCAAACGTGGCGTTACCGAGTCGGGCGTCCGTCATGGTCAGGCGGATCCCGGCAATCGTGCCGGGATGGGGATGGAGCAAGTCGAAGGCTTTATCAGCGCTGATGATGGGGAACCCGTCGGCAATGGCCGGGCCGGCCGGCAGGTGGGCTGGGGGATCGAACGCTCCTCCGAGCAGGGCTAACTTCGCGTTCTCGTCGCCATATACTCCACGGGGACCGTCGGGCGAGGTTCCGAAGCCTCCCGGGAAGACGAGCGGGCGCGGCGATGCCGTGATCGGAAATGCCGCCCATGCTTGGAGGGCCGGAGGGAGGGATTCAACGCCGCCGGCGCTGGCCGGTGCGACCACGCCGTTTGAGCACCCCGCAAGGATGACGATCAGAAGCACACCGAGTGCGCGCCGGACAATCGAGATGGAACGCGTGATTCTAGGCCGCATTGACGACGTCACTGTCCGCATGATGGCTGAACCGCCTAAAAGTTCCGCATGCCCCGACGGGTTCGACGTCGCCGACGATCGTGCCGTCCACACGGCCTTCACACAAATCGACGCAGTCCTCGAACGGGTTGACGTGCTCATCAACAATGCGGGGATCAGCAGGCCGCGCGTCAACGGAGGCCTGCCGGTTCAGTCAGGGCCCGGCTTTGCAGCGTGGGCACAACCTCCTGTCCGGTCCAGCGTTTCATACCTGTGAAGCCCTGGCTGCTGATGAGCGCAACGGCGGTACTGACTGCCTGTGGCGGCCTCGGGTCGGGCTTGGGCCCAACGCCAGTCCCTGCCCCGGTGGCCAACCTCATTCATGAGCTTCAAACCCAACCTCCGGCGAATCCTCCCGCCTTTATCGCCAGTTATCAATACCAGGGCCAGGTCGTCTATTACGTCCCGCCGCGCTGCTGCGACATCTTCAGCGACCTCTACGACGCTTCAGGCCAGCTCATCTGCCACCCGGATGGCGGAGTCGGCGGGCATGGCGATGGCCGCTGTCCTAACTTCCTGAGCCAGCGAACGCGCGAGACCACCCTCTGGCGCAGTAACCAATGATTGCGCCGCCAGCCAATGCCGCCGCGAGATTGCCCAGTAAGGCCGTCGTGATCATCGTCGCCCGTGCCTCCGCGCCCGGTGCCCCAACGCGAAAACCGAGCCCATCCAGTGTCAGATTCACGACGAGGAATGCGCAGCCGCCACTTATGGCGCACAGCCAGGCCAGCCGGCCGGCCAATGCCGGATCACGCATCCCGAAACCGAGCATGGCTCCGGAGGCGCCCGTGATCATGGCTGCCGCCGGTACGAAGAGCATCGTGAACACGTTGTGAATAGGGAGCTGCGGGCCACGTTGCTGTTGGACGACGAGATCTTCGAGGAAGCCCAACGTGAGAACGACGACAATCGTGCACAACGCGAACCCGATTCCGCCTGCCACGGCCATCCGCCGACCGGCAGCCGCTTTCGTGACACGTGATATCGACCAGCCCCAAGCCGCACCACCCACGAACATGCCGATAAAGGACGAGAGGACGGTGAGTGCGAGCTTGATGGGGTCAGTCGCGTTCCCAGGCAGCGTCCCATTCACTAATCCGCCCGCAGCAATACCGAGAATGGCCCCCGGGATCAGGATGACCGCTGTGAGCAGCGCGCAGATCGCGACCCGCATGGATAACCTACCAGTAGCGCCAGGTGGTCGCGGGCGTCGTCCCGAACATCTCGTTCCAGAGCACGTCGGTGCCGGTGAGCGACGAGCGGTTGAATGCGTGGAGAAAGGCCGACACGCCGATCCGTTTGACCCCGCGCGTGCCGATCAGTCCCACCGTATTGAGGCGATCCGACGCGTCGCGGTCGTGCAGGTCGAATCCTTTGAGGCGTCCGTAGGTGGCAACGTCGCCGCTGGTGAAGAAGACCGGCTCCAGCGCGGCGTAGGTATAGACGCGGGTGTACCAGGTGTGCCGCGGCGCCACGATGTCCCAGGGATCCAGCACGCCCCTCAGGTAGGGATAGGTCGCGAGCGAGCCACCAAACACGTCCGAGACGTTGGCGGTGTGGCCACCGTCCGACGCCGAGAAGAAGGCCTCGATCACGCGCCCGCCGTACATCAGCACCTGGCCGGCGGTCTGGTCGACCGCGGCATTCTGCGACGCGCTCTCGGAATCGATCCCGCGGTACACCTGAAACTGGGTGGTGTCGTCGACGTCGTACAAGCCTGTACTTCCCATGTGCGTCAGCGCGTAACAGCGCGCGGCCACGATCTGGGCCTTGATGGCCTCCAGCGGCCAGCTCGAGGGAACCTCACCGAGACCGCGCAGATAATCCTCGATCGGCAGCACATTGATGATGTACAGCAGGCCGCTGCTCGGCTGCGCCACGATCGTTCCGCGATAGGCGTGATAGCGACCCGACGGACCGTAGACCGTCATCCGTGTGCCGGCCGCGGTCGGCACAACCTTCTGCACACCACCTGATGGCGCGAGCGAGACTGTCTGGCCGGGCGCCAGGTTCGTGACGCGACCGCCGGCGATCAGCTGCGCGGGCCCGCTCGGAGTGACGCGGTAGGTCGCGGTTCCCCAGAGCACCGCCACGTGGATCGGCGTATGGGCGGTGTCGAGGCTGGCCCAGGTGGTCCCCGTGTAGAAGTGCTGATCGATGAAGCGGTAGTTGAGTCCGGCCAGCGCCATGCCTTTCGCGCCCCACTGCCCGAGACCCACTCCGTGGCCCCAGCCGTGACCGCAGAAGCGCACCGATCCCGGGGGTGCTGCTGGCGGACAAGTCGGCCCGTACGATGCACCGGACCCGCGGAGCGCCGCTTGCGCCGCCTCCGTCTCGTAGCGGTCGAGCGCCGACTGGAGCGCGCGGCTTTGGCCCTGGAGCCCCGCGAGGCGAATCAACGTCTGGCGGCGCTGGCTGTCGAGGTCGCTGTCATAGCTCGCGACCGCGGCGACCTGACTGGCGATCGCGTTGGCGCGTGCCTGCAGCGCATCGAGCAGCGGCGCGAGGTCCGCGCGAGCCTGGGCCAGGAGACGGCGTTGCGCCTCCAGCGCTTCGCGCTCGGCGCGCAGCCTGCGGGCCAGTTGCAGCTCGCTGACCGAGATCTGCTGCAAATAGATGCTGCGATTGAGCAGGTCATCGAAACTTCGCGCGGAAAAAACAAACTCGAGCCATCGCACCCCGCCGAGCGCATACAGCTTCTTGATGTCCGCCTGGAAGGCGCGGATGTGTTGCAGGTAGGCGAGCTGGTCGTGCGACAGCTGCAGCTGCGCGTCCGCAATTTGCGCCTCGATCGCCTGCGCTTTCGCGGCAATCGGTGCGAGATCGGCGCTGCTCAGCGCGAGCTGGGCTTCGAGCGCGGCCAGAGTTTGCCGCACCTGGCTCTGTTGGCCTTCGAGTGCGGCCAGCCGTTGATGCTGGCGCGCCTGTTCCGCCTGCACCTGCGCCAGCCGATCGGCGAGCGTGCTGGGATCATCCGCGTGCGCCGGCACGGCGGTGACGAGGAGCAGCAGCGCCAGCAGGGCGCCGCCAGCTCGAGCGACTATGCCGGCGGCGCTCCCGCCGAGCCAGGCATGCCGGGCTCGCGCCGTGGGGTGAAGGCGGCGTCGCTAAACGGTGCCGGGGCGCCCTTGGGCGCCTTTTCCTTCTTTTTCTTCTTGACCTCGCGCTTGCCCTTGTCGCGTGACTTCGCCATGGTTCCTGCCTCCAGACTTAGTCCGGCGAGCCGCTATTGTACCCTCGATCACCCGCAGTGTCCACGCGGTGGTCACCGTCAGTGGCGTCCGCGAGCAGAACCTCCAGGCAGGCCACCACCGAATCGCCCAGCGCCCGCATGTTGTAGCCGCCTTCGAGCACCCGACCTCGAGCCCAGCCAGCGGGTCGTCTTCGTGAGCGTTGAAACCGGCGGACACTAACAGCAGCTCGGGATGAAAGGTCGCGAGTGTCGGGCCGATCTTCTTTTCCCAGGCGCCGAGAAACAGCGCATCGCCGCTGCCACTGGGGAGCGGCACGTTGAGGACGTTGCCATGCGCTCCGCGCTCTCCCGCAGCGCCCGTCCCCGGATAGAAGGGGTACTGATGGGTCGAGGCGTAGAAGACCTCGGCGTCGTTTTCGAAACTGTGCTGCGTGCCGTTGCCGTGGTGGACATCGAAGTCGAGGACGGCGATGCGGCGAATGCCGTTGGTGCGCGCGGCCATGAGGCCAACGGCGATGTTGTTGATGAGGCAGAAGCCCATGGCTTGCGCGTGCTCGGCATGGTGGCCAGGCGGCCGCACCACCGCCAGGGTATGTTTCACCTTTCCATCGAGCACGCGATTCACGCCCTCAACCGCAGCGCCGGCTGCCGTGCGGGCGGCCCGCATCGAGAGGGGCGTGATGTACGTGTCGGGGTCGAGGTAACCACCACCGGCGTCGCCGGTTCGATCGAGCAACGCGACGTATCGCGGATCGTGGACGCGGGTGATGATCGAGTCCGGTGCCGGCGGCGCCACTTCCGGAGCGAGGGCGAGCTCGGCTGCCTTGATCGCGTCGAGAATGGCGCCCACGCGCTCGGGGCGCTCAGGGTGGCCTTCGGCACGATGCCCAATTTGCTCCGGGTTGGCAAAAAGGGCGATCACGTGAGCGTACGCGTGCGAAAGCGTTCGAGCTGCAGTGGCGCGTTGCGATCGATGCCGGCTTTCTGACAGGCGGCAAGGACCTGCTGCTCGGGGGTCTCGATACCGTCGATGTCCGGCAGCAGCAGGGCCTGGCGATCGCCACGGCGGACGATGATGCCATAGAGGTGCGGATCGAGCTCGGTGATGTGGACCACCGGCTCCGGCATGTCGAGCAGCTGAACCTTGATCGTCAGCCCGCTGACTTCATCGAGCCGCACCGGGTCGAAGCGTGGATCGCGCACAGCGGAGGCGACCGCGTAACGGATCAGCTCATGCGCCGCGGTCGCCGCCGTCGGCCGCACGCTGCCGACGCAACCACGTAACTCGCCGTGCTTGCGGAGCGTCACGAAAACCGCCGAGGGCGACTGCAGCTCGATGGGGATCGGCTCCGGCGGCTCGATCAGCTGGCGCGTGCGCAGGTACGTGTCGATCGCGTGGCGGCCCAACGTCTGGATGTCGAGCGCAATGGCCGGGGCAGCGGACGCGGTGAAGGCGACAACCGGATAGCCGACACCGAACGGGCCTTCGTAGCTGAGGACCTGCGAATTCAAGTTTGCCGCGCGGCCAGCCGGTCGAAGAGCGGTCCTTGCGGACGAAACCCGTAGGGCGCGTCCGGGGTGAGGCGATGTGACAGATCACCGGAGGCGATCAGGATGGCGGAGCGATCTCGGAGCCGCATCTGCAACCAGCCACCGAACTCGATAAAGCGCGACAATGGCCATCCGCTGACGCCGAGGAAGATGCAGCGCTTACTGACCATCGTGCGCGGCAGTGAATGGAGCGGGACCACGACCCCGTGATCGAGTTCGGTCTCCTCAGCCCAGGTGAGAGCGAAACCTGCCCGCTGCCCATCGACGACCAGCGCGGCCGCGAGCGCCGCGTCAACCTCTGCCTCCACCCGGACCTGGGGCGCGCGGAATCGTGCGAGGTCGCCGAACGCGTGGGCGGCGCGACGGACCGGCAGCGATGTCATGCTCGAAGGACTGTGTGGCGAGACGACGATCGCCAGCTGGGCATCGGCGGTTGAGAGGATGCCGTCGAGCTGTCGCATGGCATCGGCCGTTGCGCGGACTCGTTCCGACTGCGCGCCGCCGACTTCGGTCAGCAGGATTGGAGGATGGGCAACCAGGGCGCCGGCGACGAAGCCGGACATAGGCTTAGCCTCGGGCCGTCGCGGGCTCCGGCCGAAGCGCGTTGATCGCGTCGCGATACCGGTGTGCCGCCGCGCGCGCGGCATCCGCGTAGTCAGCGCCGGCCGACGCGAACAGGATGCCGCGCGAGATCGGGATTATGGCCCCGCGTCCATCGGGCCTGAGCGCCGCCTTGAGCGCGGCCGCGAGGTCTCCACTTTGCGCACCGATTCCGGGGACGAGGAGCAGCCGGTCGCCGGCGATCTGGCGCACGTCCCGAAGCTCGGCGGGCGCCGTCGCGCCGACGACGAAGGCGACGTTGTCGTGATGATCCCAACGCACGCCGGCGCGCGCGATGTGCCGATAGAGCGCCTCGCCATCGCTGCGCAGATGTTGGAACTCCGCCGCTCCCGGGTTCGATGTCCGGCACACGATGAAGACTTCCTTGTCCCGGTGCGCGAGGAAGGGCGCAACCGAGTCATAGCCCAGGTAGGGATGGACGGTGACGGCATCGGCGCCCCAGGCCTCGAACATCGCGTGGGCGTACGCCTGGGCCGTGCTCCCCACGTCGCCGCGCTTGGCGTCGAAGATCACGGGCCGCCCTTTGGGCAGTGCGGCCACCGCCTGGTCCAGCAACCAGCTGGCCTCCCTCCCCCATCGCTCGTAGAACGCCAGGTTGAGCTTGTAAGAGGAAACCGAATCGCCGACCGCGTCGACGATGGTCCGCACGAATTGGGCGATGCCGGCCGGTGACCGTTCGATCGATGGCGGGAGCAGGTCAGGCTCGGGGTCGAGGCCGAGGCAGAGGAGCGAGCCGGTGGCATCCTCGCTGGCCCGCAATCGTGCCTTGAACGTCATATTCGGACCCAAGTTTAGTGGGTAGAATTCGAAAGTGCCGCAGTCGACCATGCAGGTCACCCTTCCCGAGATGGGTGAGTCGGTCACCGAGGGGACCATCGCCAAGTGGCTGAAGCAGCCGGGCGACCAGGTTCGCGAAGGCGAAGGGCTGGTTGAGGTCACCACTGACAAGGTGGATGCGGAGGTTCCCGCGCCCGCCAGCGGGACCCTGGTGAAGATCCTCGCCGAGGCGGGGAAGACCGTCGCCGTGGGTGCGGCGCTCGCCGAGATCTCCGTCGGCACGGATGGCGATGGGGCGGCAAAAAAGGCCACCGCCGCAACACCAGCGTCCGAGGAGACCCCGACCCCACCCTCGCCCGCAAGCGATGGAGGGAAAGAAGCCCCCACCCTGCCCTCCCCCGTCAACGGGGGAGGGAAAAAGACAAGCCCGGTCGAGGTGACGGAGGGTGCCGAGCTGCTCGCGAAGGCGAAGGGCATCGACCTGGCAACCATCACGGGCAGTGGTC
>VBFX01000138.1 GCA_005889395.1 Chloroflexota bacterium | reverse complement strand
GCGAGGTGCAGCGCAGTCCGCGCCATGGCGACCTCCTGCATGTCGACTTTTACCAGGTCAACCTCGCCGAGAAGATCGAGTCCGAGGTCCCGATCGAGTTGGAAGGGGAAGTCGAACTGGTGTCCAAGGGAGAGGCGGATCTGCAGCGCGGGCTCCATGCGCTCAAGGTCGAGTGCCTGCCGACCGACCTGCCGCCCGTGATCACCGTGGACATCTCGAGCCTGAAGGAGATCGACGACGAAATCCGCGTCAAGGATCTGCCGGTCCCGCCCGGGTGCGAGATCCTGGAGGAGCCCGATGACCTCGTGGTCAAGGTCGCAGCGCACCGCGAGGAGGTCGAGGAAGCCGCGCCGGCGCCCGCCGCCGCGGAGGTCCCGGTCGTTGGCGAGGGGGAGGCTCCGGCCGAGCCCGGCGCCGAGGGCGAAGCCCCCGCCGAGAGTTAGTTCGACAGCGTCCCTACAATGGGCGCCATGCCGACGCGCGGCGTAAGCGACTGGGACACTCTTCGCAGCTACCTTCCAAACAGCCACGACCTCTTCAAGGTCGCCGTGGCCATCCTCATCCTGCTCGCGTTTTACCTGCTGGCACGCGTGGTGCGACTGCTGGCCAGCAAGGAGCTTCGCCGCGTCAAGGCCGACCCACAGGTCGCGCTGCTCGTCAACCGGATCGTGTTTCTCACAGCGCTGGTAATCGGCGTCGTCGCCGCCTTCAGCGAACTCTTCGGCAGCCCGGCGCTGGTCTTCGGCGGCTTTGGGTTCCTGGCCCTCGCCTTCAGCCTGGCCTTCCAGGACATCCTGAAAAACTTCATCGCCGGCCTCTTCATGTTGCTGGAGCGCCCGTTTCGACTGGGCGACGAAATCACGGTCGACAACCATACCGGCATCGTCGAGAACATCGAGATGCGGGCGACCACCCTGCGCACGAGTGAGGGGGAGCAGGTGATCACACCGAACTCCCTCGTCTATACGGGCACCATCATCAACCGCACTCGCTACCCCACGCGTCTCTTCACGCTCACGGCCAAAGTCCCCGCGGGGGTTGCCCTCGATGGGCTCACGGACAAACTCAAAGAACAGATCCAGAGCCGCCCCGAGATCGCCAGGGATCCGCCGCCACACATCGCGCTCCAGCCCAGCATCGAGGGCGGCCTGACGCTGGAGGTCCGCTACTGGCTCGACTACCGGCGTAACGACCCGCTGGCGGTGCAGGCGGCCATCGGCCAGCAGGTTTACCGGGCCCTTCAGTCCGCCGAAGCCTCGTCCAAACGGTAGCTTTACCCCTCCGCCGGGCGCTCGCCCGCTTCGCGGCCTTCAGCCCGGCGGCCCGCCAGTTCCTCGCCTACGCCCTACTCCTCGGCATCGGCTGGTCCATCTTCAACCTCGTCTTCAACCTTTACATGAGCGCGCTGGGATTCTCGAATGACGTCATCGGCCTCTTCAATTCGCTGCCTGCGGTCGCCCTGCTCCTGGTTGGAATCCCTTTTGCCGCCATGGCGGACCGCATCGGCTATCGGCCTTTCCTGCTGGGCGGCGGAATCGTCGCGATCCTGGCGTCGCTCGTCCTTGCCCTGGTGGCATCACCACTGCTCGCGGTGCTGGCTGCGGGCACCTTTGCGCTGGCGGTCATCGTCTTGCAAGTGCTCGGCAGTCCACTCCTGGCGCAGGTCAGTGGCGAGACCGAGCGCGTGGCCCTCTTCGCTCTCAATCAGTCGCTCGCCTGGGCCGCCGCGCTCCTCGGGGACGTCCTCGGCGGCGTGATTCCCGAGGTCAGCGGGCGCCTCACCCACACCTCGGCCGCCTCGGCCGGGGCCATCCGATCGGCGTTCGTAGCGATGACCATCTTGACGCTGGTGAGCCTGCCGTTCCTTACGCGGCTGGCACGATTTTCTGGGATGAAGCCGGCCGCCAGCTTTCCGGTCCGGGAGCTGCTTCACATCGATTTGGCGCGCTTCGGCCGCATCCTGCTGCCGACCCTGATCCTCGGGATCGGCGCCGGGATGTACCTCAACTTCATCCAGCTCTACCTCCTCCAGCGATTCGGCCTGACCCCTGGGCCGATTGGCATCATCCTCGCCGTGGGCGCGGCCCTCACCGTGATCGTCACGCTCGCGGCGCCCACGGCTGGGCGGCGATTCGGGATCACCCGCACCGTCGGTGTCTCCCAGGTTCTCGGCTCGCCGCTGGTCCTGGGGCTGGCCTTCATCATGGTGCTGCCGGTCGCCGTGGTGATCATGACCATTCGGCAGCTCGTGCTCAACCTCCAGGGACCCCTGGCCCAGGTCTTCGGGATGGAGTACGTCGACGCGCGCGAGCGTGCTCGGCTCGCGACTGCCCAGATCGTCGTCAGCGGCATCGGCATTGGTGGGATCGGACCGCTGGTCAGCGGCTTCCTTCAGGTGCGGGGCGGCTACCAGCTGGCGTTCTCGGTGAGTGCTCTGTTCTACCTGCTCGCCGGTCTGACGTTTCTCATCCTCTTCGGCAAGGTCCGCCTGCCGTCGGAGCGCGGCCCGTCCGGTTAGATGAGCTGGCCGAGCGCCAGGAGATTGCCCTCGCTATCACGGAACCAGGCGGACTTCTCGTATCCGAGATCGGCGATGCCATCGACGGTTTTGAGCCCGGGAACGTCGTATTCCTCGAAGCGGACGCCGCGGCTTCTGAGCTCCGCGACGGTGGCCGCGATGTCCTTCACGAACCAGGCCATCTGGGTGTGCTGGCCCGAGGGCCGTCCGCCGGTCGGAAAGAGCAGGAACCCGCTATCGCTGCTCCCCTGGTAGAAGAGGGCGCCTTCGACTTCCCGGGAAGGCGTCAGGCCCAGCTTCTCCTCGTAGAACGCTCTGGCGCGGGCGAGATCCTCGACGGGAAGCGCCGCCTTCGCGTTGGCCCTCCTCAGCGACTCCATCGGACGATCTTACGGCCAGCTTCTATAGTCAGACGATGGCGCAGGAGACGCTCTTTCCGGTAGCGAAAGAGCCGGCTCAAAAAGACCAGCCGCTCGCCGCCCGGATGCGGCCGCGTTCGCTTGAGGAGTTCGTGGGGCAAGAGCATCTGGTCGGACCGGAGCACGAGCTGCGCCGCGCCATCGAGGAGGATCGGGTTGGCTCGATGATCCTCTGGGGACCACCGGGTAGCGGCAAGACGACGCTGGCGCGGCTGATCGCCCGGGTGACCTCGTCGCATTTCGTCCCGCTCAGCGCGGTCAGTGCCGGGGTGGCCGACCTGCGGCGCAACATCGAGGAAGCCCGCCTGCGCACGGCGCAGTCCGGCCAGCGCACGATCCTGTTCATCGACGAGATCCACCGCTTCAACAAAGGACAGCAGGACGCGGTGCTGCCCTTCGTCGAAGAGGGCGTCATCACGCTGATCGGCGCCACCACCGAGAACCCATCGTTCGAGGTCAATGCCGCGCTGTTGTCGCGCACCCGGGTCTTCGTGCTCGCCGCGCTCGACGACGACCAGGTGCGCGCGATTGTCGACCGCGCGGTGTCCGACTCGGATCGAGGGCTGGGCGGACGCCACGTGGAGCTGGATGCCGAAGCCCGCGCCGCGCTGGTCAGGGTCGCCAACGGCGACGCGCGGATTGCCCTCAACGGGCTCGAGGCGGCGGCGGCACTCGCGCGGCCCAAGCAGGGCCGCCGGTTGGTCACGGCCGCGCTGGTCGAAGAGGCGGTCCAGCGGAAGAATCTGCTCTACGACCGCGCCGGCGAGGAGCACTACAACATCATTTCGGCGCTTCATAAGAGCCTGCGCGACAGCGATCCCGATGCCTCGCTCTATTGGCTGGGCCGCATGCTGGAGGCTGGTGAGGACCCCCTGTACGTGGCCCGCCGCCTGATCCGTTTCGCTTCCGAAGACATCGGTCTCGCCGACCCTCAGGCGCTGACGCAGGCGGTGGCGGCGCAGCAGGCCGCTCACTTCATCGGCATGCCGGAGGCGAACCTCGCGCTCGCGCAGGCCGTCGTCTACCTGGCGACGGCGCCGAAGAGCAACGCCCTGTATGCGGCCTACTCGACCGTGCAGGAAGATGTCGAGCGAACGCGCGCCGATCCCGTCCCGCTCCACCTCCGGAATGCGCCGACGCCGTTGATGCGAAAGGTCGGCTACGGCAAGGGCTATCGCTAC
>VBFX01000137.1 GCA_005889395.1 Chloroflexota bacterium | reverse complement strand
GGCCGCCGCCGCGACGCGCGACGGGCGGACGATCCTCGTCGTGGTGCTGGGGAGCACGCAGCACTTCACCGACGCGACGACCCTGCTCGACTTCGGGTTCGGGCATCCGATAACCCACTAAGATTCGCCTCGTATGAGCGGCATCGGCGAGATCTTCAAGCTCGGGATTCCATGGACGCACCTTGTTCTTCGAGCCGTCATCATCTACGTGGTCTTCTTCATCGGCCTGCGCCTCTTCGGCAAACGTGAGCTCGGGCAGTTCACGACCTTCGACCTCGTCCTCGTTCTGCTGGTCGCCAACGCGCTGCAGCCGGCGATCACGGGCCCGGACCAGTCGGTTACCGGGGGCGCGATCATCGTCGCCATTCTTCTGGTCTTTAACCGCGCCGTCGCGATGCTGCGGAGCCGCTGGCCATGGTTCGATGCGCTGATCGAGCCACCGCCCACCGTGGTGGTCGCGGACGGCCAGATCAGCAAGGTGGCGCTGGATAAAGAAGGGCTCAGCGAGACCGACGTTGAGATGGCCATCCGCGAGCACGGTGTCGACAAGCTCAGCGATGTCAAAGAGGCGGTTCTCGAAAACGACGGAAGCATTAGCGTGGTGACCAAAGGCAGCGGCATCCGCTTTCGCCGTCGGCGTCGCGTCCGCTTCCTCAAGCGGTAGCCGCGCGTGGCTGAAGAACGCCGCGTCGTCACCGTCCTCTTCGCCGACGTCGCGGGATCGACCGCCCTCGGCGACGCGCTCGACCCCGAGGATGTCCGCGTGCTGCTTCGCCGCTACTATGACGTCGCCCGCGAAATCGTCATCGAGCACGGCGGCATCCTCGAAAAGTTCATCGGCGATGCGGTGGTCGCCGTCTTCGGCTTCCCGCATACGCATGACGACGATCCGCAGCGGGCACTGGCGGCCGCGCTTTCCCTCCGCGACCGGGTGCGGGCCGACCCCAACCTGGGCGACCGGCTCCCGATTCGTCTGGGGATCAACACTGGTGAGGTGGTCGCGGCGCGCGAGAGCGCGACCGGCGACTTCCCGCTCAGCGGCGATGCCGTCAACGTCGCCGCCCGACTGCAGCAGGCCGCCGACTCCTGGGGCATTCTGTGCGGCGAACGCACGGTGGCCAGCATCAGGGCCGGCTTTGCCTTCGGCGCCACGGTCGCCGTCGAGGCACGGGGCAAGGCGCAACCTATCCGCGCCCTGCCATTGCTGGGCCGGGCGGCAGCCCTGCCTGTCGCCGCGCGCACCCCGCTGGTCGGCCGTGCGTCGGACCTGCAGCAGCTCGAGCTGGTGGCGGGTCGGGCGTTCCACGAGCTGCGGCCATTCCTGGTCAGTGTGATCGCCCCGGCGGGCGTGGGGAAGACCCGGCTGCTCGAAGAGTTCCTCGAGCGCCTGCCCTCGGTCGAGCCGCGCGCCACCGTGGCGATCGCGCAGTGCCTGCCATACGGCCAGCGGCTCACCTACTGGCCGCTGCGCGGTGTGCTCTACCGGCTGATCGGCGTGCCGGAAGACGCGACTCCTCTAACGGTCCGCTCCTCTATCCGCGTCTGGCTCGGAGGCTCCGGGCTGGAGGCAATGGATCGGGAGGTCGAGCTCCTGGCGGCGACCGTCGGGGCGGGGGAGACCGAGGTCACGGACCGGTCGGCATTGCTGGCGGCGTGGCGAACCTTTTTCGAGATCGCGGCGCGTCGCGCGCCATTGGTCCTCGTGTTCGAAGATCTTCACTGGTCCAGCGACAGCTTGCTGGACCTCTTCGAATTCGTGATGCAGCCGCGGGGCGATCTCCCGCTCCTGATGATCGCGCTGACCCGTCCGGAGCTGCTCGACCGCCGGCCGGCGTGGGGCGGCGGGCGCCGCAACTACGTGTCCATCTCGCTCGAACCGCTCAGCGACCGGGACACCGCTCAGTTGATCGAGCAGCTGCTCGAGGGATGCTCGGCCGAACTCGTCGACCGGATCGTGCGGCGGGCAGAGGGGAATCCATTCTTTGCCGGCGAGCTGATCCGCTCGGTCGCCGAGCGCGGTGGGACGGACCGGCTGCCGGATACGGTGCAGGCCACGGTGTTGGCGCGCCTCGACCAGCTCGCGCCGGAGGAGCGCCGCATCATCCAGCTGGGTTCGGTGTTTGGACGCGCGTTCCGACCCCCGGGACTGCTCGCCCTGGAACCGAACCTCGAGCGCGTGGACGAGATCATCGATCGGCTGCTGGATAAGGATCTTCTGCGCGCCACGGGGTCCGATATCTTCGCGTTTCGCCACATCCTGATCCGCGAGGTTGCCTACCAGACGCTGACGCGAGCGGAACGTGGCCGCCTGCACGCTGCGGCCGCGCGTTGGCTGGCAGGCATTGCCGGCGAACGCGAGGAATCCCTGGCCGAACTCATCGCCTACCACTATCGGGAGGCCGCCGGCATCGCCACGGCACAGCGGCCGGATGACCCGCAGACACTCGAGGTTCGAAAGCACGCGGTTGAATGGCTGACCCGCGCAACCGAGGTCGCGGCGGCGGCAGCCGCTACGATCGAGGGCGCACGGCACCTGCGCGGCGCGATCGAGTTTGCCGAGCCCGGCCGGCTGCCGGAGCTCTATCAGCGCCTCGGCGAGATCGGGGAATCCAGTGACTTTGCCGTTCCCGCCTATCAGACCGCGTTGCGTCTTTGTCGCGAGCAGGGCCGGCCGCCGGAACAAGAACTTCAGGTGATGACCGGCCTCCTCAGCCTCTACACGCGATCGCAGGGATCCGTGGCTGACCGCCCCTCGTTCGAGGCCATGCGCGACTTTCGCCGTGAAGCTGCGACCTTGGCGGCGCGGGTGACCGACGAGCGCCTCCTGGCTCGCTACCTCGCCGCCGATGCCTTCTACCCCTTCTGGATGCTCGGGGGCACGACCCCGCCCACGGCGACGGATCTCGCGGAGGCCACGGCCAGCGCTGAGAAATCGCTGAGCATCGCGCGCCGTCTGGACGACCCGAATGTTGAGAGCATGGCGCTCGACGCGCTCTCGGGAACCTCGCAGATCGGCGGCGACTGGCGCCTGGGACGCGACTTCGCGCGCCGCCGCCTCACCTTTCAGGACCGGTTGAACATGGTGGAGAAAATCGACGCGCATAGCATGGTGACCTGGAGCTCGGCGCTCCTCGGTGACCTCGACGAAGCGGACCGGGTTTCGGCGCAGGGCCTGGCCCAAGTCCAGCCCGGTCAGGTGCCGGCCTGGGCGCTGCACCTCGTCATCTGGCGGCTCTACGTCCTGGCGCTGCTCGGCCGCTGGGATGAGGCCCTCGTTCTGGGTGAACCGTGGCGCGCGCACGGCAGGATGATCGTCTCGCCGAGTCGTATCGAGAGATCCTCGATACCATCCTGCTGGCATTTCCGGCCGACAGTCACTTCCGCCGCTGGTTTGGTTATGGGGGTAACGACCTGCGCCCCATCGCCGAGGCGGTGAGCCAGATGGCCCAGACCGCCACCGGTCTGCCCGAGCGTGCTGAGCGCGGTCTGAACCTCATGCTCGACGCCGGAGAGGTGTTGTCTGCCGAGCGCTTGGGCGAGCTCCTGAAGCGGGCGGAAGAGGGGCACTTCCGTCCACTCGAGGCGCAGGCTCGGCGGGGACTCGGCATCGTCGGGCGCGACCCGGCGATGCTGACTCGGTCGCTGGCCATCTGGGAGGACATGAAAGCCGTGCCGTATGCCGCCCGGGTCCGATGTGAACGGGCCCTGCTCACTGGCGATCACGCCGAGTTCGATGCAGGCCTGGCGGTTCTCGAGCGCCTGGGCGATCGGCTCCAGGTGGGTCGCTACGAGCGGCGTCAGGTAGGCTGACGCGATGCCGCATCCCGACACGATCGCGGTCCATGCCGGCGAGCCGGCGATCGACCGCCAAGATGCGCCGGTCACGCCGGACATCACGGTCGGGTCGGCGAGCGGCTACCCGGACCTGACGACCCTCGATGCCGCGATGGCGGAGCACCGCGGCTATGGCCGCTGGGGCACGGAGAATCATCGACAGCTGGAGGCGGCCATGGCGAGCCTCGAGAGCAACGGACTCGAGACCCGGCTCGACGCGGTGGCGGTCGGTTCGGGCATGGCGGCCATCGCGGTGGCGCTCATGAGCGAGATGAACGCGGGCGATCACGTGGTGGCCGCCCACGACTGCTACGGCACGACGCTCACCTTCGTGCGCGACGACCTGTCGCGCTTCGGGATTACCAGCAGCATCGTCGATTTCCAGGACCTCGACGCGGTGAAGAGTGCCGTGACCGATCGCACCCGGGTGCTGCTCTGCGAAATGTGCACCAACCCGCTGATCCGCGTACCCGACCTCGAGGCGCTGGCCGGGATCGCGCACGAGGCGGGTGCGCTGCTCCTCGTCGACAACACGGTACCGACTCCGGCGCTGAGTCAGCCGTTTGCGTGGGGCGCTGACGTCGTGATCTACAGCGCGACCAAGAACCTGAGCGGCCACGCGGACGTGATCGGTGGCGTGGTGATTGGTGGGGCGTCGTGGCTCAATGCGGCGCGCGTCTTTGCGCACACCTTCGGACCGACGCTCGGGCCCTTCGACGCCTGGCTGACGCTGCGCGGCATCCGCACGCTGTCTCTCCGCATGCAGCGGCACACCGAGAATGCCCTCCGCCTGGCCCAATACCTCGAGCGACATCGCGCCGTGAGCCGCGTCAACTACCCCGAGCTGGAGAGCAGCCCATTCTGCGCCCGAGCCCGGAGGCTATTGCCGGCCGGGGCAGGCGCCTTGCTGTCCTTCGAGCTGGCCGGCGGCAAGCCCGCCCTCGAGTCGATGATCCACCGCCTCCGGCTGGTGCGGTTGATGCCGAGCCTGGGAAACGTCGCGACCACCATCAGCCACCCGGCATCGACCTCGCATCGAGGGCTCGATGTAGCCGAACGCGCGCGGGCCGGCATCAGCGACGCGTTGCTGCGCTGCTCGGTCGGGATCGAGCACCCCGACGACCTGCTCGCGGATTTCGAGGCGGCGCTCTCATGAGCCAGGCGCCGCCCTACCGCAAATCCGGCTTTTTCAACAACAAGGTCATGAATCCCCTGCTAACCGCGCTGAGGCTGGCGCCCAGCCTCACCATCCTGGGCCGCGCCAGCGGGCGCAAGTACACCATGCCGGTGCTGCCCCTCGACTACGAGGGCCGGCGCTACCTGGTGGCGCCTCGCGGCAACACGCACTGGGCCCGGAACTTGCGCGCGGTCGGTGAAGGGGACCTGCGGCTGCGCGGTCGAACGATCCACTTCAAGGCCACGGAAATTCCGGCGGCGCAGCGCGGCCCGATCATTGCCGCGTACGTCGCGCAGCACGGCAAGAAGTACGGCGGCTTCGTGGCCAAAGAGTTCGAACTGATGCCGGACCCGGCCGACCATCCGGTCTTCCTCTTGATCGAAACCCGTCCCGTAAAATCCTGATCGAAACGGCGGCCTAGGCGAATCGCCCGGATAAAATCACTCCCGATGCCCCATCGTGCCCTCTCCGTGCTGGAGAACCTCCCGGATCAGTCGATCCTGCAGCGGATCGGTAACACCCCGTTGATCAGGGTCCGCCTGCTCGAGAAGGAATTCCCGCACATCACCTTCTACGCCAAGGCGGAGTGGTTCAACCCCGGCGGCTCGGTCAAGGACCGGCCGGCGCTGCGCATGATCGAGGAGGCCGAACGCACTGGCGAGCTGACGGTCGAGAAGGTGATCCTGGATTCCACCTCGGGGAATACCGGCATCGCCTACGCACTGATCGGCGCGGCGAAGGGCTACCAGGTGAAACTCGTGATGCCGGCCAACGTCAACGAGGAACGGCGCGAGATCGTCAAGGCGTTCGGCGCGGAAGCGATTTTCACGCCGGCTCTCGAAGGATCGGACGGCGCCATCCGCGAAGCGCACCGCATCAAGGAGTCGGCGCCCGGCGTCTATTTCATGCCGGACCAGTACAACAACCCCTTCAACTGGCGCGCGCACTTCGACACGACCGGGCCGGAGATCCTCGACCAGACGCACGGTGAGGTCACCCACTTCGTGGCGGGCCTCGGCACCAGTGGCACGCTGATGGGGGTCGGGCGCTTCCTGAAGCGCCTCAACCGCGGCATCACGGTGATCGCGGCCGAGCCGTCAGACGGGCTGCACGGCCTGGAGGGCCTCAAGCACATGGCGAGCTCAATCGTTCCCGGTATCTACGACCCGAGCGTCCAGGACGAAAAGGTCAGCGTGCCGACGGAGGCCGCCTACGAGCTGGCGCACGACCTGGCCCGTTCCGAGGGCCTGCTGGTCGGCAATTCATCGGGTGCGGCGCTCTACGCGGCCCGAGAAGTCGCCCGCCGCACCTCGGAGGGCGTCTTCGTGATGGTCTTCCCCGACGGCGGCGACCGCTACCTGAGCTCTGGACTCTACCGCCGGAAGTTTTGACGCGTTGACGCTGGAGTCGGGATCCCGGCTCGTAGTCCCGCGGTCCGTCATGGACCGGATGCGGGAGCACCTCGAGGCTGGTTACCCCAACGAGGCCTGCGGCGCGCTGATTGGCCGGGTCAACGCGGCCGATCACGAGGTGACGGAATTTCGCGGCATGCGCAACACCATCACCGATCGCCCCTGGGACCGCTACGCGCTCGATCCCCTGGAACAGCTCCGCGTTCAGAAGGATGCGGAGTCGCGCGGGCTGGAGATCATCGGCTTTGCCCACAGCCACCCCGATCATCCACCCGTTCCCTCGCGCTTCGATGCCGATCACGCCTGGACCTTCTACAGCTACCTGGTGGCCTCGGTGCAGAAGGGCACGCTGCGTGAAGCGCGCTCGTGGCGCCTCGACGACGCGAAGACCTTTCAGGAAGAGCCGCTGGTAGTCGGCGAGGTGGGGGGTTCGAGCTAGCTGCAGGGCGGCGGCGTGGTGGCGTAGATCGAGGTCGCCTGCGGATCCCGTCCGGTGCAGCTCGTGTCGCTCGCGTACCAGCCACCCGAGGTCTGCAGCACGGTGATGTCCAGGTTGGCGGTCGATCCCGCGCCGAAATCGAGGACGACGTGGGCAATCGCGCCCGGGTTGCCTTCGGGCAGTGGCGTCGATGTGATCGTCCGCGACTGGTAGGTGTTCTGGCAGCGGCAGAGGGGCTCGGCCGCTTTGAGGGGGTTGGAATCGAGCCGCTGCGCCAAGCCGTCGGTGACCGGGCAGCCATCGTAGGTGCCGGTGGCGCCGCAGACGCCACCGCTGGGCGGATAGAGGATCCCGGCCACCACCGCGGCCCCGTCCGGGTCGAGATTCGAGACGACGATGCGCCCGTTTACCTCGGTTGGCGAGGGGATCGGGGTTGGCGTCGCCGAGCGTCACAGACAGGGCAATCAAGGCGAGCACATGGCGGCGCATGACAACGCGAGATTCTACCGCCGTGCGATGAGATTCAGGCAACGCCCCGGTCCTCGGCCGTCACAGATGCCACGGGTCTGCGCGGCCGGCTGGTCAAAAACACCCCGAGCAAGATGACCGCCATGCCGGCGAGGATCGGAATGGTGATGGACTCGCGCAGGAGGGTCGCGCCCCAGAAGACGGCGGTGACCGGCAGCAGGAACGTCACGGTCGTCGCGCGCGTCGCGCCGAGCGTGTTCATCATGTAGTAGTAGAGAAGGAAGCCGATGCCCGAGCCGCCTACGCCGAGGAAGAGCATGGCGGCGATGGACGTCAACCGCAGATGCGTCGTGCCGATCGTCGGCAAGGCGACGGCGAAGGCTAATGGTGCCGTGAGGGCCAGCTGCCAGAAGCCGACCTGAAGCGGGCTGACGCCGCGGAGCTTGCGCCGCTGCACCAGCGCCGACACCGCGTAGCTGCAGGCGGCGCCCGCGACCGCCAGCGTCCCGATGGTGGTGGCCCGCAATGGTTGGCCGATCAGATCGGGCGCGATCAGGATTCCCGTACCGAGGAATCCGATCACCACACCGAGGTAGTTGAGGGGGCTGGGCCGCTCGGCGGGGGTGACCCAGTAAGCGAACACCGCGGTCCACAAGGGCGTGGTCGCGTTCAGAATGCTGGCCAGCGCGCTGCTGATCGACAGTTCACCGAAGGCGATCGCCTCGGGAGAGCACCAGCGTCGCCGGGCTCATGTCGCGCACGCCCAGCTTGATGAAGAGGAACGCCGCGCCCCAGATCAGAGCCAGCGCGCCGAGGGCGAGATAGCCGCGTCGCATCGACGCTAGTCGGGGGTAGGTTGCGCGCGGTGGCGGGCCAGGAAGTACTCGGGGACCGTATTCATCGGTGGTCTCTCCTGGTCCTCGATCTCTTTCTGTTCGATCCAGTAGCGCTCGTCCTCGTAGTGGATGAGCTTCATCGTCTTGTTGACTTCCTCGAGCAGGTGGATGCGGTGGCGATCACCCAGGTGCTTGAGGCCCACCTGCATGATGGCAAAGGCCATCTTCGAGAGGTCGAAGAGGGTCTGGTTTCGGTGCACGCGCATGCCGAGGTCGACCTGCGCGATGGCGCGGAGGCCGTACGCCTCGGAGATGGCGAGCAATAATCCCAGCTCGACGCCGTAGCCGGTGAAGAAGGGGACGCTCTCCAGCACGCGCCGCCGGCCCGCGTACTCACCCGAGAGCGGCTGCACCAGGCCCGACAGCTCCGGAAAGAAGAGGTTCAGAAGCGGCCGCGCGGCCAGCTCGGTCACGCGCCCTCCGCCCTGCGCCTGGATTTCCGCGCCGAACTGCAGCGGCCGGCGGTAGAAGCCCTTGACGTAATGGATCCCGGGGTCGCTCAGCAGCGGCCCGAGCAGGCCGTAAACGAACTTCGCATGGATGTTGCTGATGTCGGTGTCGACCCAGCAGATTAGATCGCCCTTGAGCGCGAAGAGGCTTTTCCAGAGCGCTTCACCCTTCCCCTGAAAGGCGCCGTAACGGGAGAGGATCTCGCTGTGCTGCACCACGGTGACGCCGGCACGTTCCGCGATCGCGGCCGTGCGGTCGGTCGATCCGGAGTCGACGACGACGATCTCGTCGACCAGCGGCACCCGCTCCATCAGGGCGGACTTGAAGGTGCGAATCACCTTGCCGATGGTGGTCTGCTCATTGAGCGTCGGCAGCCCGAGACTGATGGTCACGCCCTGGCGCTGCTTGAGGTCGACCAGCCGCCGCAGGTCACCGAACTCGCGGCTGTGGAAGGTGTTCTCGGCGAACCAGCGATCCACGCGCTCGGCCGCGGCCGCGCGGCTCTCCACCCGGAAGGGCCGGTCAGGATCTTTGATCTCCGTCACCGGGGCCCCGCTCTTGACCACCATCACACTGCCCGGCAGGCGCCGCAGCAGGCGGCCGACCGGCGCGCCCAGCACCATCGGCCGGTGCATGAGGCTCATCGTCGCGCCCAGTACGACGAGCTGATGCTGTGCGGCCTCGCGCACGATCGCCTCCCGGACCGCCGTGGAAAAGAGGGTGATCCGCCGGACCGGCACGTCGACCGCGCTCGAGAGCTTGAGGAAGGCCTTTTCCTCCCGCGCCCGCGACTCGTCTGAGATTCGGGGGTTGGAGACGTGGAGGACGCAGAGCTCGGCGCCGTGTTGCTTGCAGACGGTGCTGGCCAGCCGCAAGGCGAGCTCGGCGCTCGGGCCGCCGCGAACCGGCACGAGCACGCTCTTGATCGGCGCCGCGTCCGGCCGCACGAGGGCGACATCGCAGGGTGGGTCCGCGAGCAAATCCTCGACCGCATTGACCCAGAGGCCGTCCCGTCCCTGCCCATCGCCGGCTTCGAGCACCAGCAGGTTGGTGTCGGTTTCCAGCGCGGCCTCGCGGATACCCTGCGCCGCCACATGAGCGATACGGACCTGGCCGCGGAGCTCACCAGGACCCCGCTCCGCGTAGCGCGTGATCCGCGAGAGCAGGGCGCGGTAGGCCCGCGCCACCTCGACGCCTTCACTGAGCGGGCGTTCCGGCGCCATCTCGATGACCCCGAGCAGGGTGCCGCGCGAGTCCTCCGCGTTGAGGAAGGGCGCGACCGCCTTGAGCAGTGGCCCGGTCCGCGCCGGGTTGGTCGTCGGGACCAGAACGCGGTAGTGGCTCACGAGCTGGACGTCAGCAGGGGTTCGAGGCGCTCGGCCACGATGTGGTCCCAGGAGAACGCGTTGATGACGTGATGGCGGACGCGGGCGGGCGGCGAGTCGATGGCGCGTAGCACCGCGGCGGTGAATGCCGCCGATCCCTCGGACACCGGCACAAATGTCGCTCCTTGGGGAGCGACTTCGCGAAACGCGGGCAGGTCGGTGCAGACGACCGGCACGCGGAGGAGCGCGGCTTCCGCCAGCGGCAGCCCGAATCCCTCACTCGCGCTCGGTAAGACCACGACATCGCTCAGCATATAAAGGTCGCTCAGCGTTGCCGCGTCGACGGCATGCCCACTCGATGCCGGAGAAGGCTCTTCGAAGAGGAAGCGGACCGATTGCTGTAGACCGAGCCGCTCCGTTAGCCGTTTGAGGTCGGCAACGTACTCGAGCGAACGTGGATTGTGCGGACCGGGTGGACCGGTGATCAGGAGCTGGACACTCCGACCGGAGTCGCGGACGCCGGCGGCGGCCTCGATGGCCCACTCGAGGTTCTTGCGTTTCGTGATTCGGACCGGCGCCAGCATCACGATGTCGGTGCTGAGCAAACCGAAGCGGTCATTGAGCTCGGTGGCGCGCGGACCGAGCTTGAGCAGCGTACCCGCGTCGATGCCGTTGGGGATGACGTGGGATGCGTCAAGCGCGGCGCCCATCAGCTGGTTCCACTCTTCGAGTCGCTGCGCCGAGACGAAGATCGAGGTGATCCGCGGATGCTGCCGGCGGAGGAGATCCCAGGGCTCGCCCTCGTGCATCCAGGGCCGGTAGATCGGGTTGAGCCAACTGATGTCGTGCACCCAGGAGATGATGCGCGCGCGATGGCGGTCGGCAAGCATCCACAGGGCCGCGGTCAGTGGCAGGTTGAAGTGCAGCGTCAGCGCATTGTGGACGACGAGCACATCGAGCTCGTCCAGCTCCGTGTTGAGGCGCTGGACGATCTCGGCGCGCAGCGTCGCGAATTCCGATGGAATTTCCCCACGGTCGAGGGCCTCGCGGACCGCGCTGGACCGCCACGGCCGCTCAGGATCGTCACCGGGTAGCCGCGGGCCGCGAGACGCACGGCCTGCTCGTGGAGGATGGTTTCGACACCACCGATGATCGGCGGGCTCGTGTAGTGCAGGAGCCCGACACGCGCCCGAATGCTCACGCCGGCAGTCAGGTGATGAGCGGCGGTTCGTCGAGGATGATGGCCAGGTCGTCGGGCTTCTCGAGGACATCGACGTGCGGCCGGCCGCCGTTGTAATCCACCTTGAAGGAGAGCTTGCCATTCCCGACCCGCATTCCGCGGATCTCAACGCTGCGCGCTTGCCCGAACGGAATCGGGTTGAGGTAGACGCGGCCGGCGGTGGTGTCGGGCACGATGCCGAGCGCGGTCTGCATCAGGTGGAAGGCCGCGCCCGCGCCCCACGCCTGCGGGTTGCAGGACACCAGGTACTCGGCAGGACCGTTGTTGTAATGGCTGTCGCGCCGGAATCCGCAGAACAACTCCGGCAGGCGATGATCGGGCATGCGGATGCCGGCTTCCATGATGCCTTCGATCACGCGGCCGGCCGCCTCTACATGGCGGTAGCGACGCAGGCCGGCGACCGCGATCGAGTTGTCGTGTGGCCAGATCGTGCCGTTGTGATAGCTCATCGGGTTGTAGTGGGGTGAGTCGACGGATAGCGTGCGGATGCCCCAACCGGAGAACATGTCGGGCGCCATCAGCCGGTCGCGCAGGATCTCGGCTCGCTCAGGATCGACGATGCCCGCCCAGAGGCCGTGCGCGGGGTTCGAGGTGATCGATGGGATCGGCACCTTCTGCCGGTCGAGTCCCTGGGCATAGAACTGCTCCCGGTCGAGCCAGAACGCCA
>VBFX01000136.1 GCA_005889395.1 Chloroflexota bacterium | reverse complement strand
GCGATCTGCTCGATCTCTCTGACCCGTTCGACACTGATCTCCAACTCCTTGCCGATTTCCTCGTCGGTGGGCTCCCGGCCGAGGTCCTGTTGCAGCTGACGTCTGACGCGACCCAGTTTGTTGATCAGCTCGACCATGTGGACGGGAACGCGGATAGTGCGCGCCTGGTCGGCGATCGCCCGAGTAATCGCCTGTCGGATCCACCAGGTGGCGTAAGTCGAGAACTTGAAGCCGCGATGATAGTCGAACTTTTCGACCGCCCGCATCAGGCCGATGTTGCCTTCCTGAATCAGATCGAGCATTGACATGCCGCGCCCGACGTACTTCTTGGCGATGGCGACCACCAGGCGGAGATTGGCTTCTGCCAGCCGATCTTTGGCGTCGACGTCGCGAGCTTCGATCGCCTTGGCCAGCGTCACTTCCTGGTCGGCCTTGAGGAGGGCGAATCGACCGATCTCTTTCAGGTACATCCGGATCGGATCGTCGATCGGCGCCGAGTCCATCTCCGCGGTTTCGGCAAGTATGTCGTCGTCCAGCTCGTCACCGCGCAGATCCTTGTCCCCATCGGCGATCGGGATCCCCATTTGCTGGAAGACCTCGGACACCTGAATCAGTTCTTCAGGATCAAGCAGCGTGCCGGATAGGCCGGCGAGGATATCGTCCGGACTGAGGCGCCCCTGGTCCTTGCCCTTGATGATCAAGGCCTCGGCGGCCAAGACCATCAGGTCGACGCCGCGCTGCGGCTTCCCCACGCTCTCCCCCAGATCTTTTACTCGAGGTAGTCTTTCAGTTTCTTGCTGCGGCTGGGGTGGCGCAGTTTGCGCAGCGCCTTCGCCTCGATCTGGCGGATGCGCTCGCGGGTGACGCCGAACCGCTTCCCCACTTCTTCCAGCGTCCGCTGGTGCCCGTCGATCAATCCAAATCGCAATTGCAGCACGCGCCGTTCGCGCGGTGTCAGCGTGTCGAGGATGTCTTCCACCTCCGTCCGCAGCATCGTCAGCGAGGCGGCATCCGAAGGCGAGGTCGCGTCCTTGTCCTCGACGAAATCGCCGAGGTGCGAGTCTTCCTCCTCGCCGATCGGGGTCTCGAGCGAGACCGGGTCCTGCGAGACCTTCACGATCTCCCGCACCTTCTCGGCAGAGATGCCCATCTCGTCGCCGATCTCCTGATCGGTGGGTTCTCGTCCCAGCTCCTGCAGCAGCCGGCGGGAGACCCGCACCAGCTTGTTGATGGTCTCCACCATGTGCACCGGGATGCGGATGGTGCGCGCCTGGTCGGCGATGGCGCGGGTGATCGCCTGCCGGATCCACCAGGTCGCGTAGGTCGAGAATTTATAACCCTTGTGATAATCGAACTTCTCGACCGCCCGGATCAGTCCCATGTTGCCTTCCTGGATCAGGTCGAGGAAGGACATGC
This sequence comes from Chloroflexota bacterium, assembly GCA_005889395.1. Taxonomy (GTDB): domain Bacteria; phylum Chloroflexota; class Dormibacteria; order CF-121; family CF-121; genus CF-13. Next base: position 2,429 of record VBFX01000136.1, on the reverse strand, counting down.
CGCGCCCGATGTACTTCTTCGCGATCGACACCACCAGGCGAAGGTTCGCCTCGGTCAGCTTGTGTTTGGCGTCGTCATCGCCCGCCTCGATCGCCTTGGCCAGGGTGACCTCCTGCTCCGCCTTGAGCAGCGCCACCCGCCCGATCTCCTTGAGATACATCCGGACCGGGTCGTCGAGCGAAACCGAGTCCATCGCTTCGATCGTGGCAATCAGGTCATCGTCGATCTCGACGACTTCTTCGAAGTCTTTCTCCCCGTCCGAGACCTCGACGCCCATGTCCCGGAACACGTTGAAGATCCGGAACAGCTGGTCGGGGTCGAGTTCGACGTCGGGGAAGCCGGCGAGGATATCGTCGGGGCTGAGGAATCCCTGTTCCTTGCCTTTGACAATCAGGGCCTCGGCGGCCAGCACCATCGGGTCTTCCGAGCGCTTGAGCTTCCCGCCCCCGGCCGGCGGCGCCTTCTTGGGCGTGGGGGCGTCTTTGAGGTTAGCCTTGGCCATGTCTCAAATCTTTGAGTGCGTCGAGCTGGTGCGCCAAGCGGTCATTCTCCTGCATGAGCGTAACGAGCCGAGACTCATCCCCTGTCGCGCGCGCGGCACGCATCTCAGCCACTAAAGCTTTCAACCGTCGTTGGGCGGCGTTTATTTTAAGTGTTTGGAGACACTGCTCCAGGCTCTGCCGCAGGGCCGCCTCCGAGCCACTGTCGAGCTCCGGGTACTTGGCCATGGCGACCGCCGAAATCAGCCCCTGCTCGTCCGGCGCGAACTCGGAGAGGCGATCGGTCGGCCGCACCGTTGCCTGCGCTTCGACCATCTGTTGCAGCCTAGCGAAAACTCGCTCGTAGGCCGGTGCCGAGAAACTGACCGCCTGCAGCTCCCCGGCGATCTCCGGAACCAGGTCGGGCCGCTCGATCAAGAGCCCCAGCAGGTAGCCCTCGTCCTTGGAGCCTCCGGCGCCACCCCCACTCCAGCCCTCCCCCGCCAGCGCGGGAGGGAGCGATCCCGACTGGGAGGAAAATTTGACGGGTCTCGCCGGAAATTTGGCGCCTGACTTCAAGCCCTGGACATCGCGAAGCAACGCCGCTGGCTCAATACGTAGCCATCCTGCCGCCTGTTGAGCGTAGATTTCCAGCACGGACGCCTCCGGGATCTTCGCCAGCACCGGAATCACCAATTCGGCCCCGCGGCGGCGCTCGCGGGCGTCGGTGAGGTCGAGGCTGGCCAGCGCCTGGCGCAGCAGGTACTCCCACTCCGGCAGGGCGTGCTCGCGCAGGTTTGCCCAGCCGTCGGGGTGAGCCCGCAGATAATCGTCCGGATCCTTCCCTTGCGGCACCCGAACAACCTTTATATATATGCCGGACTTCGTCGCGAGCTCGATCGCGCGCTGGGTCGCGTTCAACCCGGCGTCGTCCCGGTCGAATGCGAGCACGAGTTCCTGGGTCTCCCGCTTCAGCAGTCGCACCTGGTGCTCGCCCAGGGCCGTGCCCGAGGTCGTGACCACGTTCGTGACATTCGCCTGCCACGCCGTGATGGCATCGAAGTACCCCTCCATGAGCACGGCGTGCTTTAGCTCGTGGATCGATTTGCGGGCCCGGTGCAGGTTGAACAACGTCCGGCCCTTGTCGTAGAGGGCCGTTTGCGAGGTGTTCAGGTACTTGGGCTGGGCGCTGTCGTCGATCACCCGGCCGCCGAAGGCGACCAGCTCGCCATGCTCGTCGTGGATGGGGATGATGATGCGCTGGCGGAAGCGGTCCCACAGCTCCCCCCCGCCATCCGGCTTGATCGCGAGGCCCGCTTCCTGCATCTCGCCGTCGCTCGCCCCGTGCTTGCGGAGGAAGCGGACCAGGTTGTCCTTGCGCTGCCCCGCCGGCGCGAAGCCAAGTTGGAACTCGGTCATGGACGCCCGCGTGACTCCGCGCGACTCGAGCTGGATCAGGGCCCGCTGCCCGGCCGGGTTCTCCAGCAGGATGTGATGGAAGTACTGGGCCGCGAGGAGGTTCAGCTTCGCGATGGTCCGTTTGAGCTCACGCTGACGGCCGGCACCCGGTGATTCCTCCAGGACGACGCCAGTCTTCTCGGCCAGCAAGCGCAGGGCGCCCCGGAAGTCGACGTGCTCGATGTCCTGGATGAAGGTGAAGTGGTCGCCGCCCTTCTGGCAGCCGTAGCAATGCCACAACTGCTTTTCGGGCGATACATATAAGGATGGAGTCTTCTCCTGATGGAACGGGCAGAGCCCCTTCAGGTCGCGCCCGGCTTTTTGCAGCCGCAAGTGTTCCGAGATGAGGTCCACCAGGTCAAGACGATCCTTGATCTCCTGGACGGCATCCGGTTTCACCTGCGGCATTTGGGCAAGCTTACCGTTCCAGCAAAAGCTCTTGACTTCCTTTTGAGTTGGGCTGAAGCTTGGCAAGCTGTGGGGGGCCGAAGG
>VBFX01000135.1 GCA_005889395.1 Chloroflexota bacterium | reverse complement strand
ATCTGCCCGCTCCCGATGACCTGGCCTTCGGCCCTGACGCACGCCTGCTCTTCAGCGATATCAAAGCGGGCACCATCTCCGCGCTGAATCCCGACGGCTCGGTCGAGCGCATCGCCGGCGGGATGTCGGCGCCGGAAGGGATCGTTGCGCAGGACGATGGGCGCATCCTCGTCGCCGAGCAGGGACGCAACCGCGTGGTCGCTATTGATCCTCAGGCTCACGCGCTCAGCCAGTGGCACGCGTTTCCCAACCGGACCGGACGCGACGGGATTGACGGAATCGGTCCGGTGCTGCCCGGTCTAGATGCCTTGGGCAATATCCTCCCGACCGGTGGCAACGTCATCGTGCCGGACAGCCCAAACGGCTTGGTCTGGCGGGTCACCGCCGACGGCAAGACGGCCACACAGATCGCGATCGGCATGGTGCGTCCGGTGGGCGCGGCGGCTGATACAGCCGGACGCATCTTCGTGGCGGATGAGGGCGGTGCGCTCTGGGTGCTCGAGCCGGCACGACGTCGCTTCGCGACCTTGCCGACTCCCGATGACGTGCTCGTCGCTCGAGCCGGCCATATCTTCGTCAATACGCTCGGAGACAACGCGATCCACGAGCTCGACGGCCAGGGGCATCAGGTCAGCGTCATCACCGGCATCCAGCGGCCACAGGGAATCGCTCTCGATTATGCTGACAACCTCTACTACACCGAGTTCAACGCAGGCCGGATCGCCCGCGTGGTCCGCACGTTCATCCTCGATCCACCGAAAGTGACGAGGACAACCCGCGGCACGTTCATCATCTGTCCCGTGATCCGTCGCGCCTCCGGCTTCACTGATCGGCTGGCTCTTCAGACCGGCTCGAGCGCAAAGACAGACATCCTCCAGCTCGTTGAGCCCGGCAATGACACGTCGGGGGCGCTCGAGGTTCAGACGACCGAGGCTTCGATCAGCATCACCATCAGCAACGGCGGGCTTCTATCGCAATCGCAGACGGTTTCGCTATCGCCTTGACTTATTCGTTTCCTTTGATCGACGCGAGCGGCACCAGCTCATGCTCGATGGTGGCGAGACCCGCTCGGGTCACAGCCTCGACCACCTCGCGCGACGACTTGTAGGCGTCCTTCGATTCGTCGATGGGGACGACACCGTCCGTGTTAACGACGATGCCGGCCTCGCGGTAGGCGGCATTCACCTCGTCCTGTTTGAGGCCCTTCCTGGCAGCGGTGCGCGACATGCGGCGGCCGGACCCGTGGTTGACGCTGTAGCCGCTCAGATGGGCCTGATCCGCCGCGCGGAGGATGAAGCTCGAGTCGCGGTTACTGCCCGGAATCAGGATGGGATGTCCGGCTTGCGGGTCGTCGTAGCCGACCGGGAAGGCGCGCGTGGCGCCCTTGCGATGGACGTGGACCCAGCCAAACTTCGGGTGATGCTCCCGCTGGACGAGGTTGTGGCTGATCTCGTAGACGAGCGAGAGCGGCTGGCCGAAGACCTCCTCGAACGCCATGGAAATCTGCTCGAACATGGCCAGCCGGTTCACGATGGCGAAGTTTCCGCCCGCCGCCACGGCATTCAGATAGTCGCGATAGTGCGCCGACTCGGGCGTGAAATAGCCAAGGTCGAGTGCCTTGATGGCCGGGTTCTCCTCTCTGGCGAGCTGGAAATAGTTTGTGGCGAGCCCGTGCCCGAAGCCGCGGCTGCCCGAGTGCAGCTGGACGTACAGCGTGTCGGTGCCGACGTTGCCCTGGAGTTCGATGAAGTGGTTGCCGCCGCCCAGCGTCCCGAGCTGGGGGATGCCGCGCTCCGGGCGTCCCTCACCGCCCCACGGTGGCTGCCAGGCATCGTCGACGGGGAGACGGTCGCGCTCCGCGCGCTTCCGGTCCACCCGCTCGCCGTAGTGCTGAGCGTAGTAGGCGGCGCCGCCGCGGATGATGGCCTCGAACTGATGCTGCGTCAGCCGCTTGAGCCGCGTGTGGCTCACCTTCCCTGGTCCGAGCGCAACGCGCCGCGTCACCTCGCGGTTGAACCGCAAGCGGTTGTCGGGCGTCGCCGCGGCCACCGGCACGTCACTGGAGGCGGACATCATTCCGCAACCCACGTCAAAGCCGACGGGGCCCATGGCGACGGCACCGGTGTCGGCATCCGTCAGGAGGACCGTGCCGATGGGCACGCCATAGCCGTGGTGAACGTCGGGTGTGATCGCGACCAGCTTGACGCCAGGGAAGCTGGCCGCGTTCACAATCTGGGGATAGATGGACTCCTCGACCTGGTCGAGCAGGTTGGGCGTGAGGAACAGGCGCACCGGGACGGAGCCGATCTCCTGCGTGTGCAGCGTGTAGTAGCCATTCCCCGAATCTTTGACCGCTGATTTCCAACTCACTCGAGCATCGCGCAGTAAGTCTAGGGAGCGCTTTCTATACTTGGCTCGTATGGCGACAACCAAGGCGGGCCTCGAAGACGTGATCGCGGCAAACTCCGCGATCTGCGACATCATCGGTGCGCAGGGCAAGCTGACCTACCGGGGCATCGACATTCACGAACTAGCCCGCAACTCGTCGTTCGAAGAGACCACTTACCTGCTGTGGTTCGGGTCGCTCCCAACCCGTGACGCGCTGCTCCAGTTCAGCGCCGAGCTGGCCTCACACCGTGTGCTCCCCACCCAGGTGCTGACCCTGATGAAGGACTTTCCACGGACCGCAACGCCCATGGATGCCCTGCGGACGGCGCTCTCCGCGCTCGCCTTCTACGATCCGCAGGCGCATGACGCCTCCCGTGAGGCGAACGTCGCCAAAGCCATGCGGGTGACGGCGCAAACGGCGACGATCGTGGCCGCCTACGAGCAGATCCGGCGCGGCCGCCGGCCGGTCGATCCGGAACCGGACGGGAGCCACGCGGAAAATTTTCTTCGCATGCTCTTCGGCGCCGAGCCGGATCCGCTGTTCGTCCGGGCGATGGATCTGGCCCTGATTCTTCATGCCGACCACGAGCTCAACGCTTCGACCTTTGCCGCCCGGGTGACCGCGGCGACGCTAGCCGACATGTACTCGGCGATCGTGTCCGCGATCGGCGCGCTGGCTGGTCCCCTGCACGGGGGCGCGAACGAGCAGGTGATGAAAATGCTGCAAAAGATCGGTGAGCCATCACGCGTCGGGGCCTACGTCACCGAGCGCCTGGCGGCGCGTCAAAAAATCTCAGGCTTCGGCCACCGCGTCTACCGTACCGAGGACCCGCGGGCGACGCACTTGCGAGAGATGTCGCGTGAGCTGGGTGAGCACATCGGCAACCTTCGCTGGTACGAGATTTCGCGCCAGCTCGAAGAGGTCGTCATGCAGCAGAAGCACCTCTATGCCAACGTGGACTTTTACTCGGCCTCCTGCTACTTCACGATGGGCATCCCGATCGACATGTTCACGCCGGTCTTCGCGGTCAGCCGCATGGCCGGCTGGGCGGCGCATGTGCTCGAGCAGTACGGTGACAATCGGCTGATCCGGCCGCGCGCCGAGTACGTGGGGGAGAAGGATGTTGCCTACGTTCCGATCGACCGCCGGGCCAAGGCCGCCAGCTAGGGCGAAAACTGTTCGAATGAACTCCGTTATATTATTGGCGCCCGCGGGCAGAAACTCGACAACAGGAGGTTGTTCGAACTCGTCCTACTACTAAACGCCTCACTTCAGCCGCTGAACGTCATCAGTAAGCGGCGGCTGGTCGTCCTGCTGACCAAGCAGCGCGTCACCTTCATGGACGAGGTTGCCCGGCAGGCGGTCGAGCAAGCAATGGCACGGCGTTGCTTTGGTCAGGACGTTGTCATCGTTCGGCTCCTTTCCAATATCCAGATCCCGCGCCGCCTCCTGCGGGCCAATCGCCGCAACCTCCTCCTCCGTGACGACGGCACCTGCCAGTACTGCGGCAAGGGGATGCCCTCCGCCCAGCTGTCCGTGGATCATGTCGTTCCCACCTCCCGTGGCGGGGCCGCCAACAGCTGGGAGAACCAGGTGATCGCCTGCCGGCGCTGCAACGGCCGGAAGGGCAACCGGTTGCTGAGCGAGGCCGGCATGCGCCTCATCCGGCCGCCACACGCGCTCACCCAGGAGTTCGCCCACCTGATCTTCCTGCGCCCCCGCTTTTTCACGCCGGAGCGGGGCCCCAATATCTCCCCGCTTTTTCACGCCGGAGCGGGGCCCCAATATCTCCCCGCTTTTTCACGCCGGAGCGGGGCCCCAATATCTCCCCGCTTTTTCACGCCGGAGCGGGGCCCCAATATCTCCCCGCTTTTTCACGCCGGAGCGGGGCCCCTTTGAAAGAATCGGCGTGCGCGCTCGATTATCCGATGTGCCCTTTCGACTGCTGGGCGTCGTGGCGGATCCCAACCAGGCCGCCGACCTCACCGGACACGCGTTCGCCCACTATGCAGCCTCGGGCACCGATATCACGCTGCTCTGTGCCGGCGGCCGGGACTGGCGCGGCATCGGGCAGCTGCCGGCGGTGCGCCGCCTCGGCGTGCGTGACCTCGTGCTCCTCGACTACGACCTTGGCGAGCTGGCGGCCGACGCGCTCACGGACGTCTTTGCCGATGTTATGGCCTGCGTCCGTCCGCACGTGGTGGTGGCCGATAGCCAGCTCCCGATCCGGGAAGCCGTGACCTCCGCCTTCTCGCGTGTTCGCCGCGCCTCGGGCGGATCCTCAGCACTGCCGGCCAAGCTCTATTACCGGTTGTCGGGCTCCAGCGCGCTGGTTAGTGTGACCACCGCGGTCGCCATAGCCGGGGAATCACCCGAAACGTTTGTTCGGGCCTTTCCCGACCCATGGGTGACCGGGGTCCTGGAGCGCGATCTGTTTGCCGGGTTGCGGGCTGAAACCGCTTCAGAAAGCGTCGAGCAACAACTCGCCGGCTAGTTCGCCCGGGGAGGATTGTGATAGCCGGGTTGACACGTTAGATAGAAACGAGTACAAGTATCTCAGTACCAAGTCTCAGTTTGCAGGAGGAAGCACGTATGCAGTTCATCGTGTTCTTGATCATCGGCGGTGTCGCGGGCGCCCTGGCCGGGCGGGTCGTGAGCGGTCATGGGTACGGAGTCCTCATGGATATAGTTGTCGGCGTGATCGGCGCCTTCATCGGCGGGTGGCTGCTTTCGACGGTGCTCGGCGTCAGTGGCGGCGGACTGCTGATCAGTTTCATCGCCGCGTTCGTCGGTGCGGTGATCCTGCTCTGGGTCGTGCGCCTCGTCACCGGCAATCGAGCCGCGGCCTAGACCCAACCTGGTCATCGAGAGAGCGGGCGCCGGGCGCC
>VBFX01000109.1 GCA_005889395.1 Chloroflexota bacterium | reverse complement strand
GCATGGTGGTCAAGGTCAAGGTCGCGCCGGGCGACCGTGTCCGGCTGGGCGACGTGGTCGTCGTGCTGGAGGCGATGAAAATGCAGAACGACATCGTGGCGACCGTCGGCGGGACGGTTCGGGAGGTCTTCGCGAAAGAGGGAGCGATCGTCGCTCCCAACGAAGTGTTGATGACGATTGGCTAGCGTCACCAAGGTCCTGGTCGCGAACCGCGGCGAGATCGCGCTTCGCGTGATGCGAACCTGCCGGGAGATGGGCATCCCGGCCGTCGCGGTCTACGCGGAGCCGGACGCTCGGTCTCCGCACGCCGTCTTCGCCGACGAGCGGGCGGTGCTGAGCGGCGCGACACCGCGACAGGCCTACCTCGATAGCGAGCAACTCGTGCGCATCGCGCGCGAGCACGGCGCCGACGCGATCCATCCGGGTTATGGCTTTCTGTCCGAAAACCCGGCGTTCGCGGAGGCTTGCGTCAACAACGGGCTGACTTTCATCGGTCCCCCCGCGACCAGCATGCGGGCGATGGGTGACAAGGTCGAGGCCCGCCGACGGATGATCGCCGCGGGCGTCCCGGTGGTGCCCGGGACGACCGCCCTTGCGGATGAGGCGGCCGCGATCTCCGAGGCGAAACGGATCGGCTACCCGGTGATGGTCAAGGCGGCTGCGGGCGGCGGCGGTATCGGCATGCGGGTCGCCAAGGGGCCCGGGGATCTCCCTGCGGCGTTCGAAGCTTGCCGCCGAGCGGCGCAAAGCTCCTTCGGCAGTCCCGACGTCTACCTGGAGCGCTATCTCGAGCATCCGCGGCACATCGAGATGCAGATCCTTGCTGACGATCATGGAACGACCGTCGCGCTGGGTGAACGCGAATGCTCGATCCAGCGGCGACACCAGAAGTTGCTCGAGGAGACGCCGGCCGTCGGCCTGAACGCGTCGCGCCGGCGTGCCATGGCCGAAGCGGCCGTCAAGGCCGCGGCCGCGGTGGCTTACCGCAACGCCGGCACGATCGAGTTCATCGTCTCGGGGGAGGAGTTCTACTTCCTCGAGATGAATACTCGCCTTCAGGTCGAGCATCCAGTAACAGAATCAGTGCTCGGCATCGATCTCGTCCGCGAGCAGATCCGCCTCGCTCGTGGCGAGCGGATCCCGGACAGCGGCTATCCGCAACCCCGCGGCCATGCCATCGAGTTTCGGATCAACGCCGAGGATCCCTTGCGCAACTTCATGCCGACGCCGCGACGCGTCCAGCGCTACGCACCGCCGAGCGGGCCGGGCGTGCGGGTCGACAGTGGCATCAGGCCGCACCAGGAGATCTCGCCGCATTTCGACTCGCTCTTGTTGAAGCTCATCGTCTGGGCAGATGACCGCGAATCGGCGATCGGTCGCGGGCGGCGTGCCCTGCAGGAGTTCGTCCTCACCGGGCCGAAGACCACCATCCCCTTTCACCGCGCGCTCCTCGAAGAGCCGGACTTTCACGCCGGCCGGATTTCGACCAGCTTCATCCAGGACCATCCGAGCCTGCTCGAACGGACCCGGGAGTTCGAGGCGCAACACTCTCCCTTCGAGTCGCTCTACGGTGCCGGCGAGGTGGCAGCGGCCATCGCCGCCGGCGTGGTCCTTAGTGGCGAGGCTTAGCGGCCGACCACCTGGGCGTGGTACTCCTCGGCCAGGGTGACGCCGTTGATGTCGGTGACACCGGTTGTCACTACGAGCTGATACGTGCTCCCGGACCGCAAGCTCAGCGTCAAGGTCGCCGTATGGGTCTCGGGATCGAACGCGATCTGGCTCCTCACGGCTTTGCCGTCGGCGCCCTTGACCTCGATCGTATCGGTTGTCACCGTCTCCGGTCGCAGGTCGGCATCGAAGTGGACCCGGACCTGGTAGCCCGGTGACGTTGGGACGACGTCATATGAGAGGACGGTCGGGCCGCGACCCAACGTGACCGCGGGCGTCGAGGTGACGGCGTCGACCAGGTAGCGCTGTTCCTTGAGAACCAGGGTCAGCTGCTCTTCGAAGAAGCTCCGCTGCACGCCCGCACGCGAGACGAAGATGCGCACCCCGACGAGGAAGCGGTTGGGATTTGAGCCGGTCAGCTGGACGGTGACCGGATAGTACCGCTCGAACCTGGTGCCCGCCGGACTGAGCAGCGCAGACCCGCCACCCTGGTAGGCGCTCAGCCCGGAGGCATCAAGGCTCTCTTGCGCCCCCACGCTATCCCCGTTGAGCCGCGCCTGCATGAACCTCTCGACTTCGGCGAGGGCCTGCTTCGATGCGGCGTCGGATTCCGAGGGCGCGGTGCTCGCGGTCCAGAACGCCCGACCGCCGGCTTCATCCTGCCGCGTGAAGAGGACGAGGTCGCCATGGGATGACCACTGCGGGCTCGAATACTCTTGCTGGGAGCCGAAGTCTCGGAGCCCGCTGCCACCCGCATTGATCAGCATCAACCGCGAGGCGGAACTGCTCGCCCCCACCGGCTTGCTGGCGAGCATCAGGGAGGCCCCGTCCGGAGCCCAGTTCAGATCCGACCAGGTCTGTCCCGTCGGACTGGTTGCGATCCGCTGGGCGTTCTTTCCTCCGACAGCGACGTAGAGATAGCTTCCGGATGGTTGCGGCACGACGAGGGCCAGATCGCCCTTCGGCGACCAGGCAAAGCCGGTCGCGCCCGCCGGCAACGGGCTGAGCGATCCCGAGACCAGGTCCATCACGGTCGAGCCGTCGACCGACTCCACCGCGAGCAGCGAGCCCAGGGTTGACCCCGCCAGGCTGCCGTGCTGCATCCGGATCGCGCGCCCGTTGACTTGCCCACCACGGACGTCAACGGTGACGAGACGGCCCTGGTTGATATAGGCGATCCGATCGCTCCCGATCCAGACCGGTGCGCGATCAGGGACAGTGCCGAGCGTCGCGATCGTTCCCTGCGAGTTCCCTTGCAGGTCCCAGATCCCCAGGTTGGCCTGGTTGCTGGAGGTGACCTGCCAGGCGGCGAACACAGCGCCCGTCGGCGCCGCCGCGGGGAAGGTGCCGCCGGGCACGAGGAGACGAATCGGCGCGCTCGAGGTGCTCATCAGCCAGATGTCGGTGGTCGCCGGAGCCGCTGCGCCAGGTACCGCGGCGGTTGCGGAGGCGCCTGGGGACGACCCTGGGCCCGGCTGTCCCGCGGGCCGGGTGACGAGCAGCTGGCCATTCGGCGTCCAGGCGCCATTGAAGACGGTGCCGGCGTCCCGGCGCGACGGGCGCCTTGACGGTCGTGAAGTGGACCACCACCGGCGTGGGCGCCGGCTCCGCCCGCGGCGTGCTGGTCGGCTTAGCCGGGTTAGGGGTGGGCGGGACGGCCCGCGGCTTCAGGCTCACGGTGTAGGTCGTGTTCGGGGCCAGCGGGTGATCGGGGATGATCACCAGGTTCTGGCCCACCCACTGCTTCGTCACCGAGGTGGCCGGTTCGATGACCACCGTGTCGGCGATTGCGTTCTTGTCGATTGGACCGGTGAACCGGATCACGATCGGCTCGCCGGTTGCCACGTTCGTCTTGTTCTGGAGGTGAGACAGGTCGACCGCGACCATCGCCGACGTCGGAGATTGGTTGTGGAGATAGATCTGGATGCCGAGCACGACCAGGAAGCCGGCCGCCACCGCGGCCATGGCCGGCGCTAGCGCTTTCGGGCCGAGGTTGAAGGGGAACCCGCGCCGGGCCGCCCGCGGCTCGAGCGTGCGACGGGCTTCCGTCATCAGCTTGGTCCGCAGATAGGTGCGGAAGTTCGGATCCAGCGGCGGTGCGGCCGGCCGGGACATCTTCAGCAGGTCCACGACCTCGCGGTGCGCCGGGTCCTGGAAGAGCTCCTCGAGCTCGGGATCGTTCATCATGTCAGTCCAGCCTCGAATTCGGGCGGCAACTCGCGGCGAAGCCGTTCGACGGCGCGATGGAGGAGGAGTTTGACCGCGCCAGCGCTCTTGCCCATGATCTGGGCGATCTCCTCGATTTTCTTGTCCTCACCGAACTTGAGCACCATCGCCGCGCGCTGGTGGCGGGGCAGCAATGGTCGGCGACCGCGTTCAGCGTGATCTGGTAGAGCCAGGAGGAGAAGGGATGGCCGGAGTAGGTATACCGCTTGATATTTCTCAGCGCCTTGAAAAACACCTCCGACGTCACATCCTCTGCCAGGGACTGGTCGCGAACTCTGGAATACGCAAAGCGATAAATCTGCGGGAAGTAGCGATCGTAAAGAGCCCCGAAAGCATCGGGGTCTTCTTTCGCACGCTCAACGAGTTCCCGCTCTTCAAAATCCGGCATCAGGGCACCCCACAGGGCGCCCGCTGGAGATTGAACGGGAGGCCGCCCCTCTTGGTTACGTGTTGCGCCAATTTACCAGCAACTCCCCGTTAGATCAAAAGTCGCCAGCGGTGCGGTAGGTTACGGAGACTCGTTTGTGCCCTGCTGCGGCCGTTATAATCAGGCCGTCACCGACGGCCCGCCACCCCAAAGGAGACCAGCCGCCGATTGATCCCCCGATACGCTCACCCGGAGATGAGCGAGATCTTCTCTCCAAATCAGCGGTACGAGTTGTGGCTGCGAATCGAGCTCACCGTCTGTGAGGGTTGGGCGGACCTGGGTGAGATTCCGCGGTCGGTGCTGGAGCGCCTTCGCCAGGCTCGGGTCGATCCGGACCACATCGCCCGCCTCGAGGAGCGGGTTGGGCATGACGTGGTCGCGTTCCTGGATTCGCTCGCGGACTCGATCGGCGGCGAGGACGCCCGTTACCTTCATCGCGGCCTGACCTCCTCGGACGTTCTCGACACGGCGTTGGCGCTGCAGCTGGTGCAGGCTGCGGACATCCTTCTAAAGGATGTCGACCGGCTGTCGTCGGTCATCCGTCGCCGGGCGGTCGAAGAACGAAACACCCTGATGGCCGGGCGTACCCACGGCATCCATGCCGAGCCGGTGAGCTTCGGCTTCGTCCTTGCCGGCTGGCTCGATGAGCTCGACCGCGACCGGCAACGGCTGGTCACCACCCGCGAGGACATCAGGGTCGGCAAGCTCTCCGGGGCGGTCGGCACGCACGCCACCGTCGAGCCGGGCGTCGAGGAGTCGGCGTTGAAGAAGCTGGGCCTGCGGGTGGCGCCGGTCACCACCCAGGTGATCGCTCGCGACCGCCACGCCGCCTACCTCACGACGCTGGCGGTGCTGGCCGGCGGCCTGGAAAAATTCGCCACCGATATCCGGCACCTGCAGCGGAGTGAGGTGGCGGAAGTGCGCGAGCCCTTCGGGGCCGAGCAGAAGGGGTCCTCGGCGATGCCCCACAAGCGAAACCCCGTGCTGAGTGAGCGGATCTGCGGTCTGGCGCGCGTCGTCCGGGGCTATGCGCAGACGGCGCTGGAAAACCAGGCGCTCTGGCACGAGCGGGATATCAGCCATTCCTCGGCCGAGCGGATCATCTTCCCGGACGCCTGCTCGTTGCTCGACTACATGCTGCAGCTGATGGCGCAGATCCTCGAGGGACTGACCATCGACCGCGAGCGCATGCGCGCCAACCTCTATCGCAGCGGCGGCGTCGTCTTCTCGCAGCGGGTACTGCTGGCGCTGGTGCAGAAGGGAATGTCGCGGCAGGATGCCTACCGCGTGGTGCAACGGGCGGCGCTCAGCGCGCTCGACGGCGGAGAGGACTTCAAGGCCATCGTCGGGCAAAGCCCGGAAGTGCGCGAGCGGCTCACCGCCGCGGAGCTGGCGGAGCTCTTCGATCCCGCGTTTTACCTTCGTCATCTCGACGTGACCTTCGATCGGCTCGGCATCGAGCCCGCCCCCGTGGAGTCACGAACGTGAGCGCCATCATGACGACCTCGCTGCCGCTCCCCCTGCACTCACGAGGGAAGGTGCGCGATACCTACCGACTGAGCGAGCGCGAGCTTCTGATGGTGTCGACCGATCGGATCTCCGCCTTCGATGTCGTGTTGCCAACACCGATTCCCGAGAAGGGACGGGTGCTCAACGGGCTCACGCACGGCTGGCTGTCGGAGACGACGCACCTGATCCGAAACCACATGGCGGGGGACCAGTCGATCCCCCAGGAACTCCTCGATGCTGAGCCTGACCTGCGGGAACGGGCGATGCGGGTGGTGATGGCAGAGCCGATCATGTTCGAGTGCGTGGTTCGCGGTTACATCTCAGGATCGGGCTGGAAAGACTATCAGCGCACCGGGTCGATCGCGGGTGATCCGCTGCCGGCCGGCCTGAAGGAAAGCGACCGCCTTCCCGAACCCATCTTCACCCCGGCCACAAAAGCCCTAACTGGGCATGATGAAAACATCTCGCGCTCCGAACTGGCCAGGCGGACCGGTGAGGAGCTCGCGCAGACCCTCGAGCAGGCAAGCCTCGTCCTCTATCAGTTCGGCGTTGCGCGCGCCCTCGAGCGTGGGCTGATCCTCGCTGACACGAAGTTCGAATTCGGCGTTCACGAGGGTGACGTCATCCTGATCGATGAGGTGATGACCCCGGATTCTTCTCGCTTCTGGGACCTCGAGCAGTACCGCCCGGGCGGCCCCCAGGCTTCCTTTGACAAGCAGTACCTGCGCGACTATCTCGAGGACTTGGGCTGGAACAAGCAGCCTCCCGCTCCGCCACTGCCCCCTGAGGTCGTCCAGGGGACGAGCGGACGCTACCTGGAGGCGATGCGACGCCTCGCCTTCCGCTATGCCGCGGCGCGGCCATGAGATATCGGGCCGAGGTCTTTGTCACGCTCAAGCCCGTCGTCAATGACCCGGCCGGCCTCACGATCAGGGGCGGGCTGCACGCACTTGGGTTCGACTCGGTGACCGAGGTTCGCGCCGGCAAGTACCTCGTGCTGACACTCGACGAGCCCGATGCCACAGAGGCCCGGGCGCGCCTCGACGCCATGGCGAAGCAGCTCCTTGCCAACGCCGTGATCGAGGATTACCGGATCGAGCTCGAGCCGGTCGGCGAGCCGGTCGTCGCTGGGGACGCGTCCGCTTGAGGACCGGAATCGTGGTCTTCCCCGGCACCTGGAGTGACCGGGATTGCGCCCATGCGGTTCTCGACGTGCTGAAGGAACCGGTGCGCTACATCGATCATCGTGAGCAAAATGTCGACGGCCTGGAGCTCGTGATCCTCCCCGGCGGCTTCTCCTATGGCGACTACCTGCGCTGCGGCGCCATCGCTCGCTTCGCCCCGGTCATGGAGGCGGTCGCGGACTTCGCCAATCGCGGCGGCCTGGTGCTGGGCATCTGCAACGGCTTTCAGATCCTGCAAGAGGCCCGCCTCTTGCCCGGCGCGCTCCTGAGGAACGCGTCCTGCGAGTTCCGCTGTGAATGGGTTCACCTGCGCGTCGAGCAGAGCAACTCCGCCTTCACGCTCGACTGCCGCCCCGGACAGGTGCTGCAGATCCCGATCTCACACGGCGAGGGCAATTTCTTCGCCGATCCAAAAACCCTTGATACGCTCGAACGCAATGGGCAGGTCGTGTTTCGCTATTGCGCTCCGGACGGCCGGGTGACGGCGGATTCGAATCCCAATGGTTCGTTGCGGAACATCGCGGGCATCTCCAACGCGCGCGGCAACGTGGTCGGCATG
The DNA here is from genome assembly GCA_005889395.1 of Chloroflexota bacterium. Lineage (GTDB taxonomy): Bacteria > Chloroflexota > Dormibacteria > CF-121 > CF-121 > CF-13. Next base: position 612 of record VBFX01000109.1, on the reverse strand, counting down.
ATGCCGCATCCGGAACGAGCTTGCGAGGCCTTGCTCGGCGGCGACGACGGGCTGCTCGTCTTCCGCTCGGCCATCCATGCCCTGGCGCGGGTGGCGGTCTAATGCCGGCCGTTATCGACCGGTCCCAATTGGCAGCGGTGGCTCTCAATGAGGATGAATACCGTGCGATCGTCCGGGCCATCGGGCGAGATCCCAACGACCTGGAAACCGGCATGTTCGGCGCGCTCTGGAGCGAGCATTGCGCCTACAAGACCTCGAAGGCCTTATTGCGTCAGTTGCCGACCGAGGGGCCGCACGTCCTCCAGGGACCCGGCGAGAACGCGGGCGCGGTCGACATCGGCGATGGGCTGGCGGTCGTCTTCAAGATCGAGTCACACAATCATCCCTCGGCCATCGAGCCCTACCAGGGGGCGGCCACCGGGGTTGGCGGGATCCTTCGCGACGTCTTCGCGATGGGCGCACGGCCGATCGCGCTCCTCGACGCGCTCCGTTTCGGTCCGCTCGATTCAGGACGGGGCCGCCACCTGTTCCACGGGGTCGTCGCCGGGATTGGCGGCTACGGCAACTGCTTCGGCTGTCCAACGGTTGGCGGCGAGGTGTACTTCGATGAGG
>VBFX01000108.1 GCA_005889395.1 Chloroflexota bacterium | reverse complement strand
CTGCGCGAACTCGTGCACCAGGCCGACGACGTCGTACTCCTCGGCGACCGGCCAGCGCCGGCTGGCGGTCGCCGCCAGGTTGCGAAGGATCTGCAGGTCCTGGTCGATCTGCTCGACGACCCCGGGCCGTTGCACCTTGACGACCACGCGGGTGCCGTCGGTGAGCGTGGCCGCGTGGACCTGGCCAATCGAGGCGGACGCCAGCGGAACGTCGCCGAAGCTGGAGAAGACGGCATCCACCGGCCGGCCGAACTCCGCCGCGATGATGTCCGTCACGATCTGCGTCTTCAGCGGGCGCGCGGCATCCTGCAGCTTGGCGAGCTCCGCCTGATACGCCGGCGGGAGGAGGTCGGCTCGTGTCGAGAGGATCTGACCGAGCTTGATGAAGGTCGGACCGAGCTCTTCGAGGGCACGCCGGGCGTACTCGGGACGCGACAGCGGCTGCTCGTAGCCACGGTTGAAGACGCGCTGGAAGGGGACGAACCGCTCGAGACCCGTGATGCTGATGAAAAAGCCGAGACCGTGCCGCGCGAGCACCTGGCTGACCTGACGGTAACGGCGGGTCTGCGATTGGGGAGCGATGTTTGCCAGCGTATCAGCGCACCAGCTCCCTCCCCTCCGGGGGAGGGCAGGGTGGGGGCTACGCTATGCACCGATGGAGGTCGAGCTCCTCAGTGCGTCGGTCCTGGACCGGGTGCCGGGCTGGCGTGGCCGGCCACGGACCGCCGAGCCGCTCACCGGCGGTATCACGAACCGGAACTATCGCGTCGCCGTGGACCACGAGGTCTTCGTCGTCCGCGTTCCGGCGGAAAGCGGCAGCCTGCTGGGTATCGACCGCCGGATCGAGCGCGAGGCCAGCCGTCTCGCCGCGGCCGCGGGCGTCGGCCCGGACGTGATCGCCTTCGTCGAGCCCGAGGGCGTGCTGGTCACGCGTTTCATCGAAGGACAGCCCGTCCGCGACCATACGATCCACGACCCGGTCATGCTGGGGCGAATCGCGCAGTCGCTGCGACGGATCCACCAGGCGGGGTCCATCGCCAGCGCCTTCTCACCCTTTCGGGTCGTCGAAGCCTACGCGCTCACCACGCTGCGCCACGGCGGGCGTCTGCCCGTGGCGCACGAACGCGCGCAGGCCGTCGCGGTCGCGATCGAGCGCGCCCTTTCCCCGCAACCACCGGTGCTCTGCCACAACGACCTGCTCAACGCCAACTTCATCGATGACGGCGTCTCCATCCGGATCGTTGATTGGGAGTACGCGGGAATGGGCGACCGCTTCTTCGACTTTGGCAATTTCGCCGTCAACCATCAACTGACGGAAGATGACGAGGCGTCGTTGTTGATGGCGTACTTCGGTCGGGTCGCTGCCTCCCAGTACGCGCGGCTCAGGCTGATGCGCCTCATGTCCGACTACCGCGAGGCGATGTGGGGGGTCTTGCAGCAGGCGATCTCCGAACTCGACTTCGACTTCACGGGCTACGCCGCGAAGCATTTCGATCGCCTGCTCGCCGGAGCCGCCGATCCGCACCTTGCCGATTGGCTGGAACTGGCCGGCACGTGACGCTGCCCGACCGGGCTCGGGTCGTGATCATTGGCGGTGGCGTCGGCGGCACCAGCATCGCCTACCACCTGGTCCAGCGCGGCTGGCGTGATGTCGTGCTGCTCGAGCGTGCCCAGCTGACCAGCGGCTCGACCTTCCACTCGGCGGGCCTCGTCGGCCAATTGCGCTCGACGATGCCGCTGACGCGCTTGATGATGAACAGCGTGGCGCTCTACGCGCGCCTCAATGACGAGACCGGTGTCGACGTCGGCTGGCGCCCGGTGGGAAGCCTCCGTCTCGCCTCATCGCGCGAGCGGATGGAGGAGCTGGAACGCCAGGCTGGTTGGGCAACGAGCTTCGGCCTGCCGCTCGAGCTCGTGAGCGCCGAAGAGGCGCGCCGCCGCTTCCCGCTCATGACGCCGGAGGGCGTGCTGGGAGCCGCGTTCCTGGCGACCGACGGCCACCTCGACCCCAGCGGCCTGACCCTGGCGCTGGCGGAAGGGGCGCGGCGGGGCGGGGCACGAATCTACGAGGGCGTGCGCGTCACCGGAATCGGCGTCGATCGCGGCGCTGTACATCGCGTCGACACGGAGCAGGGCTCGATCGAGGCCGAGGTCGTCGTCAACGCCGGCGGGATCTACGCCCCGGAGATCGGCGCCATGGCAGGGCTGACGCTCCCCATCATCCCGATGGCGCACCAGTACCTGCTGGCGCGGGTCAAGGACGAGATTCCCGAGGCCCTTCCGACCATGCGCGACCCCGACCTGCTCGTCTACTTCCGCCGCGATGCCGGCGGCCTGGTGATGGGCGGCTACGAACGCGATCCCGCGCCATGGGGCCTCGACGGCATCGCCAGCGATTTCAACAATCGCCTGCTGCCCGAGGACTGGTCGCGCTTCGAACCACTATCGCAAAACGCCATCAAGCGGGTCCCCGCGCTGGAGCACGGCGATGTCATCAAGCTGATCAATGGACCGGAGGCCTTCACGCCCGACAACGAGTTCCTTCTCGGCGAGTCGGGCGTTCGCGGGCTCTTTGTCGCGGCCGGCTTCTGCGCCCACGGGATCGCCGGTGCGGGTGGCATGGGCGGGGCGATGGCGGAATGGATCATCGATGGCGAGCCGAGCCTCGATCTCTGGAAGATGGACCTGCGGCGGTTCGGTGACGCCTATCGGAAGCGGGACTACACGCTCGTCCGCACCATCGAGGTTTACTCGACTTACTATGACATTCACTATCCGAACGAGGAACGCCAGGCCGGGCGGCCGCTTCGGCTATCGCCCACCTATCCGCGCTTGACCGCGCTCGGTGCGTCCTTCGGCGAGAAATCGGGGTGGGAGCGGCCCAATTGGTTCGAGCCGAACGGGGCATCGATGGATGGTCTCACGAGGCCGGCGGGCTGGGCCGGGCATCACTGGTCTCCCGCTATCCCCGCCGAGCACCGCGCCACGCGTGAGCGCGCCGGCCTCTTCGACGAGACGTCTTTCGCCAAGATCGAGGTCAGCGGTCGCGGAGCGCTTGCGTTCCTGCAGCGTCTCTGCGACAACGAGATGGATCGGCCGGTCGGGAGCGTGACCTACACGCAGATGCTCAACCGGCGCGGTGGCATCGAGTGCGACTTCACGGTGACCCGCCTCGACGGCGACCGGTTCCTTATCGTCACCGGCACCGCGTTCGGCAACCACGATCTTGGATGGATGCGCAGGCACGATCCGCTCGACGGCTCCGTCACCCTGGAGGACGTGGGCGCGAGCCGCGCCTGTCTCGGGCTCTGGGGTCCACGGGCGCGAGACATCCTGCAGCCGCTCACGGATGCCGATCTCTCGAACGGCGCCTTTCCCTACCTCACAGCACAGCGGATCATGGTCGGTGCCATCGCCTGCCTGGCGCTGCGCGTGACCTACGTCGGCGAGCTCGGCTGGGAGCTCTACTGCCCCATCGACCGGGGGCTCGAGCTGTGGGACGCACTCTGGCACGCGGGCTCGGCGTTCGGGCTGGTTGCCGGCGGCTACCGTGCCATCGACTCGATGCGGTTGGAGAAGGGCTACCGCGTCTGGAGCACCGACATCACGCCGGAGGACAACCCCTACGAAGCCGGCCTGGGATTCACGGTGCGCCTGGGCAAGCCGAGCGACTTCATCGGCAAGAAGGCGCTGATCAAGGCGAAGGCGGACGGCATCACCCGGCGCTTGCGTCCATTGCTGCTGGAGGAC
>VBFX01000107.1 GCA_005889395.1 Chloroflexota bacterium | reverse complement strand
GCGCTGCTGGGCGGCGCCATCCTGGAACTCTGCGGCGCGCGCCATCGCTAGTGGTGCCCGTTGAGGCGCGGGCACACGCCACCATCGTGGTCGATGGGGCCGCCGCACATGGGGCAGGGTGGGCGACCCGCGCTGATGAGTGCGGCCGCGTGGGCGGCGAGCGCCTGCATCTGGGTGAGGCTCGCCTCGAAGTGACCGGTGGCCGGCTCCTCGCCTTCGGCGACCAGTTCGACCAGCGAGACCTCGAACGATTTCTCGTCCTGGCTGTAGGTGAGTGTCATGAAGCCGACCCGCCACACGGGCGTGATCGGTTGCTCCAGGGCCATGTCCGGCAGCCCGCCCGCAGGCGGCACCGGCACGCGCGAGAAGACTTCCTGCAGCCGTTCGGTCAGCGCGCGCAACTGGTCTTTTTCAACTGCCAGGCTGACCAACTGGCCGCCGACGCGAAGCTGGAGGTAAAATTCGCGCTTGCCCGGCTGGCCAATGGCCCCCGCGGTCACGCGCGTGACCTGTTCGTAGTCAAAGCTTGCCGAGGTCATCGCTCTTATTCTCCCGCACCTTCCCGCGGCGTCGGCGGGAGGCATAAAAATGCGGGCCGCTGGGGAAGCGGCCCGCTAAAGAGGGGGAGGGAGCGATGTCTGCACTTCTGTCTCTACCCAGTCTGTCGGCCGCCTAACGGCCGCAGGCATCGGGTGCACACCTGAATGCGCCACGGGCGCAACTGATCGCTCGGTCCCGCCGAAAACGGCCTCGGATCGGTGCCTAGAATGAGGTGTGAGACCGTCATTGGACCCACGGTGGTGGCACCGAAACCTCACCACGTTTCAGAAGGTCGTAGTGGCGAACAGCGTGATCATCGCCGCCGGCGCCATCACCGGTCCGCTGATCACCCTCAACTTCTCGGGACGCACCCGGTTGCCCTTCCTCCTGGGTCTGCTCGCGATCGGCCTTGCCGCGATCCTGGTAGCGAATTTCCTGATCCTTCGGCTGGCCTTCAAGCCGATGCGAGAGCTCGAGTCCACCATGAGTGCTGTGCAGCCCGGGCTCGAGGAGCCTCGGGTCCACGCGAATTTCTCTGACCCCGACCTGCGGCGGATCGCGACCGTCTTCAACTCCATGCTCGACCGGTTGGAGCACGAACGCCACCTGAGCGCGCAGCGTGTCCTGCAAGCACAGGAACGCGAGCGCCAGCGGGTTGCGCGCGAGCTGCATGATCAGACCGGACAGGCGCTGACCCACGAAATCATCAGTCTCGACCTACTGCTGGAACGCACCGGCGACGCCAAGGCGAGGCAGCAGCTGGAAGCCGTCAAGCGGACGCTCGAGGAGACGCTCGAAGAAGTACACCGGATGTCCCAGGATCTGCGGCCGTCGGTGCTCGACGATCTCGGCCTGGTGCCGGCGCTGCGCACCCTGGCCAAGCAGCCCTCGAGCTCGGAGGTCTCGCTTCATGTCGACGGCTTGCGCGATCGCCTGCCCGCGCCCATCGAGACGGCGCTCTACCGGATCGCCCAGGAAGCCCTGACCAACGCGAACAAGTACGCGCGGGCGGCGCACGTCAACATCGACCTGCGTACCCTCGACGGCCACATCCGGCTGCGCGTCCGCGACGATGGCGTCGGTTTCGATCCTAAAAGCATCCCCGAACGGGAAGAGCGCGGGCGTGCCGGCCTTGGGATCTTCGGTATGCGGGAGCGCGCCACGCTGCTGCGCGGCACGCTGGAAGTCAACTCGGCGCCGCGCAAGGGCACGGAGGTCGTCGCCCGACTACCCCTGGAGGATCGCCATGCAGGTTGAACGCCGCCCCATTCGCGTGATGCTCGTCGAGGACCACAACCTGGTCCGCGCCGGGATCCGTCGGGCCGCCTGTCCAGACGTGGCGGTGGTGGACGTGGCGATGCCCGGCATGTCGGGAATCGAGGTGACGCGCGACATTCGCCGTCTCTGCCCGCAGACCCAGGTGCTGATCCTCACCGCGCACGACAACGAGGAATATTTTTTTCAGACGCTCAAGGCGGGCGCCGTCGGCTACGTGCTCAAGAAGGCCGCCGCCTCGGACCTGATCGCCGCCATCGAAGCGGCGAGCAAAGGCGAGCCCTACCTCTACCCATCGGTGGCGCGGCTCCTGGTCTCCGACTATCTTCAGCGCGCGCCCGAGCGAGAGACGTTCGAGCCTCTCAGCGACCGCGAGCGCGAAGTGCTACGCCTGGTGGCGGAAGGCAAGACCAACCGGCAGATCGCGGACGGCCTCTTCCTCAGCATCAAAACGGTGCAGACGCACCGCGACCACATCATGAAGAAGCTCCACATGCACGACCGTACGGAGCTGGTCAAGTACGCGATTCGCAAAGGGCTGATCGAAGCCGACAGCTGAGTTCCAGCGGGCTCTTGTCGGAGTCTTACTGAACCTTTACACTGTCCAGGAACGGGGAGTCATCTCAGGGAGGGAAGCCATTGCCACGTCCATTATTTCGCCGTCTCTCATTCGCTTTGCTGCCGTTCGCGACGGTCGTCGCGCTGATTCAGCCGCTTGGTGGCGAGGCCAGCACGCGCCAGGGACCATCGGTCTCAGCGAATTCGCTGGTCGACCTCGACCACAACCGCCAGTTCCCCCAGAACAAGCAGAACGAGCCGGCCATTACGCGCGACCCGCTTACCGGGGTGTTGGTGGCGGGTGCCAACGACGAACTGGACAATCCGCTTTGTAAAGGCACGACCGCGGCGCTGTCCAGCCCCTGCCCGTTCGCGACCGGCGAGCAGATATCGGGCTTCTACGTGTCCACCAACAACGGGGCAAGCTGGACTGGTGGGTACCTCCCCGGATACGACAATGCCGGCATCCGCCGTGCCTCCGGAGGCGATCCCAGCCTCGATTCAGGGCCGAGCCTGTGTCCCGATCAGCAGACCTTTGCCTATCGCTGCGGCGTGACGATCTACTACGCGAACCTGGCCGATCCGATCAACCCGGATCAGCATTTCAGTGAGGCGATGGCGGTATCCCGAACGCACGATGACGGCACGACCTGGCTCGCGCCGTCCCTCGTCAACGCGCTGGACAAGACCTCGGACTTCGACGACCACGAGTGGATCGCGGTCGACAAGGTCGCCGGCAGCCCCCACTTCGGCCGCGTCTACCTCTTCGTCGCGATCTTCTGCGGCGAATGCGCTGGCAACAGCAACGTCAAGCTCCTGGTGGTGCACTCGGACGACGAGGGCGTGAGCTGGTCGTCGCCGGTCAAGGTGAGCGCCGCCAACAATAATGCCGCCCAGGGCTTCCGTGAAACCGGGCAGATGACGGTCGCCACAGACGGGACCGTGGAGGTGTTCTGGACGGAAAACGCCGACTCGACCAAACTTCCCTCGCTGCAGGTGGTTGCGACCTCGAAGGACGGCGGCACCACCTTCACGGCACCGATTACGATCGCACAGGTTACCGATTACCCGCTGACGGGCACGCCCTTCGACGTGGTCGACCTCTTCAATCGCGTGCCCGGGATGAGCGCCCGGGTGGACTGCTATCCGCACCCGGCGGCCGATCCATCCAGTAACCGCGTCTACGTCGTCTGGTGCGACTTCGGCGGCGGGCACGGCGTGGTGAAGGCGGCGGTATCGTCTGACGGGCTCAGCTGGACCCCACTCGGCGCAGCCGGCGTCGCGAACCGCAATGCCTTCTTCCCCCAGGTCAGCGTTGATCCGAGTGGCGTAGTCAACCTTACGTTCGATGCGTTGACGACACCGCCGGCCGGCGACCCGTGGCAGACCGGGGTCCAGGTCTACGACAACTACTTCGCCCAGTCGACCGATGGCGCGACCTTCGGACCGGCGGTACGGGTGAGTTCCGCCTCATCGAACCCCGACGGTGCCAGCTACAACAACCTCATGGAGCAGTTCCTCGGCGACTACATCGGCATCGTTTCGGGTCCGCACGCCGCTTACCTCGTGTGGACGGACTCGCGCAATGCCACGCCCTGCGCAGCGGTTGATGCCTACCGGAACGCGATCTACGCTGGCTCGAAGACGGCCGTAGCGCCAAATCCCGATACGGCCTGTAGCAGCGATTTTGGCAACACCGACACCTACGCCGCAACCGTTAGCTACTGATTCGAGGAGCCGGTCAGGGGCCGGCCGCAAGCCGGCCCCTGATCTCCAACTCGACTTCGATGTCAAGGAAGCGGCCGACGTCGGCGGCCTCGTGATCGACCCCATCACGCACCGCGCTTGGAAGCGCCTCGAACGGCTCAATGGTGAGTCGACCGCGACGCCCGGTCCGGTGCATGCTCCAAGCGGCCACCGCTCGGCCGTCGACGACGACGCAAGGGTGAAGCCATCCGCCACCACGCTGCAGGCGGTGCTGCAACGGTGGCGACACGGCCAGGTCACGTCGCCGATAGCCCAGCAGGTAGGTATCGAACGCTGGCAGCAGCCGAACGTCGATCTTCCTCGGCGTTGACGTCAGCCGCAGTTGCTGCTTCAGGACGAGCCCTGGGCGTCCCTGGACACTGACCTCTGTCAAGCTCGCGAGAGCTCCCCCGACAGCGGATCGCGCGTCGCTCATGGGTAAACCCGACCATGCACTCAGGTCCTCGACGGTCGCCGGGCCGTAGGCCGCGAAGTAGCGGCGAGCGAGCTCGGCGAATGCCGTCTCGCGGGCCGGCAGGCGTGCCTTCGCGACCCAATCATCGAGCAGCACATAGGTGGACTCGCCATCCTCCCGGACGGGGCCAAGACAGACGACACCCAGCAGTCCGGCAAGCCCGATCAGGTGAATGGGTGCTTGCGTCTTCGCGTCGAGCACGACCCGATGTTTGCGCAGTCGATCAACCAGCTCGTATCGCGTCAGCGGGCCGGTCTCCGCGAGGATCGTTCGGATGGAGGCGACCCCCCTTGCCTTCAGGTCATCGTCCAGGCCGAGCTGCGCGTGCCGGCGGGTGGCCCGGGCAAAGATCGGGCCCAATACGTGCAGCAGCCATCGGACATCCTCCGCAGCGACGATATGCAACGTGCCCCGCATCAGCCAGGTACGGACGATAGAGCGTTCGTCGTTGAGCGCCCGCGTCACCGTGCGGACATCGAGACCCGCGCTTCGAGCGCGCATGCCGAGCGTCGCGGCGCTCCAGAGCTGCGCCTGCAGGCCGACGACGTCACGCAGGATCGTCCTCGGCTGCGCCGCGGTCGCCGTGTCTTTTGTGAGCCGCTGAGCCCGGGCACGCAGCCACAGCACGCGGCGGCCGATCAGGTCGCTAGCCGCCTGCGGGTCCCGCCTCGATGCCGGGTTGCGTCATGCGCGAGGGATCGAGCAGGCGGTCGAGCTCCTCCGGCGCGAGCTTCGTCTTCTCCCGGGCCACCTCGCGGATCGTCTTGCCCGTGGCCAGCGCCTCCTTCGCGATCTTCGCCGCCGCGTCGTAGCCGATCGCCGGGGCGAGCGCGGTAGCCAGCATCAATCCTTGCTCGACCATCTGCGGCCCCCGCTCGGTGGCCTTGATGCCGGCGATGGATTGCCGGGCGAAGTTCTGCGCGGATGCCGAGAGCAGGGCGATCGATTCGAGCAACGCGTAGGCGGCCACCGGCATCATCAGGTTGAGCTCGAAAATGCTCCCCGACTGCGCGGCGATCGCGATTGTCTGGTCGTTGCCCAAGACTTTCGCAACCACCATCGTCATCGACTCGATGATTACCGGATTGACCTTCCCGGGCATGATCGAGCTTCCTGGCTGGACCTCGGGCAGGGTGATCTCCCCCAGGCCGGCACGGGGTCCCGAGGCGAACCAGCGCAAGTCGTTGCCGATCTTCCAGAGACTGATGGCGACGGTCCGAAGCGCGCCGGCGGTCGATAGCACCGCGTCGAGTGTGGCCTGGGCTTGGAAATGGTTGTCGGT
>VBFX01000058.1 GCA_005889395.1 Chloroflexota bacterium | reverse complement strand
CCGAGATGTGCATCAGCTTGTCGAGCTGTTCATGGGCCGCCTTGACCACCTCGGGGTGGCCGTGGCCCAGGTTGGTGACGCCGATGCCAGACGCGAAATCGAGATAACGGCGGCCGTCAACGGTGTAGAGATACGAACCCTGGGCGTGATCGATGACGAGCGGGGTGTAGCGATAGAGGACCTGGGAGAGGTGGGCGCGCTCGCGCGCCAGCCACTCCTCCTGGCTATCGCTGTCGGGAAATTCCTTGACGAGTTTCATTGAGCCTCCTTGTTCGAGCATCCGGATCGGGCGCATGGCCGTCGCCGGCTGCTGGCGGAGGCTGCCCGTCGATCGCGGCCCACCAGGTACACGTGATCCCGTGCGTCATTGCCTGCCGTTGTGCAACGGCGAGCTAATGGTAGTTCTTTGTCAAAAGCTCAGCGCGACGGCGCCGGCTCGAGGTTCGCCGCTCGCCGCGGCGCCCGCTGGGCGGCCAAAAAGCCACCGAACATGACCAGCACGCCGATCGCCTGGCCGATGTAGAAGAGTTCGTAGACGTGAAACACGCGGAAGAGCGTCGAAGCTCCGGCGACGACGAAGGCTCCCGCCGCGATCAGGATGTTGGCGACGAGCCGCGACGGGGCGCCGCCTCGGCGCCAGGCGCCGTAGGCCGACCACAGGGCGCCGCCGATCAGGATGACCGATCCGACGCTGTTCAGCACCGCCGCCATCAGGATGGCAATCACATTGAAGGCGCCGTGCTCGAGCCGAATGGCATCGGCAGAGGGCACCTGGTGGGTCTCGAGCAGGCCGGTCTGCAGGTTCGCGCCGAGGATCCCGACCAGCCCGATGGCGGCGAGTAGGACGAGTAGCCCGAGCGCCGCCCGCCCGAAGCGAGGAGCTAGCAGATAGATCGTCCCCAGCGCCAGCACCCCGACCACCGTGATCCCGCCGAAGAAGTAGTAGATCCGGTAGAGCATCGGGCTCCAGCCGCCAGCCGCGCCGATCACCTCGGTGAGCGCCGCCACCGCATAGACGGCGAGGGCAATCGACCACGCCAGCAGGTAAGCCCGCGGCTTCCGCCGGTATTGCCGCCACAGCGTCGCGGCAAATATGGCGCTGATCACCGTCGCCACGAGCGGGTAGAAGATCACGTTTTCCACAGTCTATTGGAAGGCCGATTTTCCGAATGTGCATAGCTCTTGACAGGACTGGCGCGCACGCGTCTATAGTCTCGAAGCGGGCTCAATCCGGTGGCTCACGGCCGCCGGTTATGAAAGGAGGGAAATTCATGTCGGACGATCCATCCGTGGGTTTGACCCGTCGAGATGTGCTCAGGTTGGGCGCCCTGGCCGGCGCCGGAGCGTCGTTGGCGCCGCTCGTCACATCCTCGGTCGCGGCGAACGCCGCGACCGCACCCAGTGACTTCAACGAAATGACGATCACCCAGCTCCAGGGATTGATGGGGTCACGACAGGCGCGGTCCGTCGACCTCGTCACCTTCTTTCGGCAACGGATCAGGACGCTCGACCAGAGTGGGCCCATGGTGAACTCGGTCATCGAGCTGAATCCTGATGCCCTGGCGATCGCCTCGGCGCTCGACGGCGAGCGACAGGCCGGCCACGTTCGGGGCCCCTTGCACGGGATCCCGGTCTTGCTCAAGGACAACGTCGACACTCACGACCAGATGCAGACCGCCGCCGGCTCATTGGCGCTGGTCGGCACGCCGGCACTCCAGGACTCAACGGTCGCGGCCCGCCTACGCGCGGCCGGCGCCGTCATCCTGGGCAAGACGACGCTGAGTGAATGGGCGAACTTCCGCTCCTTCTTCTCGTCGAGCGGCTGGTCCGGCCGCGGCGGCCAGTGCAACAATCCGTACGCGATCGACCGCAACCCGTGCGGGTCGAGCTCAGGTTCGGGTGCGGCGGCCTCCGCGAACTTCGCTGCGGTTTCAATCGGGACAGAGACGGATGGCAGCATCGTGTGCCCCGCCAACGAGAACGGTGTGGTGGGAATCAAACCCACCGTCGGCCTGGTCAGCCGGGCCGGGGTCGTGCCGATCTCGCATACCCAGGACACGGTCGGACCCCATGCCCGTACCGTCGCCGACGCGGCGGCAGTCCTTGGCGCCCTCGTCGGAGTCGACTCGCGGGATCCGGCGACGGCGGCCAGCGCCGGAAAATTCCACCGGGACTACACGCAGTTCCTGGATTCAAACGGCGTCAATGGCGTTCGCATCGGCGTCGCGCGTGAGTACGAGGGTGTCGGGAGCCCGCACACCGACGCCGTTTTCGAGGACGCCCTCTCGGCACTGCACGGGGCGGGCGCGATCCTGGTCGATGTCTCCTTCCCGCACCTGAGCGAAATCAATTCGGGCGGCTCAGAGTTCACGGTTCTCCTCAACGACTTCAAGCACGACCTGAACGCGTATCTCTCGACCCGTACCGGGGTGCCGATCACTTCCCTCGCCGACGCGATCGCGTTCAATAACGCGCACGCGGCGCAGGAGATGCCCTTCTTCGCCCAGGAGCTCTTCGACCTTGCCCAGACGTTTTCTGGCGACCTCAGTGATCCGGCCTACCTCACCGCGCTGGCCCGGGACAAGGTGATCGGCGGCTCTGAAGGCATCGACGCTATCCTCGCGACCAACAACGTGCAGGCGATCGTCGCCCCCACTGATACGCCGGCGTGGCCGACCGATCTGATCAACGCCGACCACTTCATTTTCGGCTCGTCCTCGGCGGCCGCGATCGTCGGCTACCCGATCATCGTGGTGCCGATGGGCTTCTCGTTTGGCTTGCCGCTCGGACTGTCGATCATGGGCACGGCCTTCAGCGAACCGACATTGATCAAAATCGCGTCCGGCTTCGAACATGCGAGCCAGGCGCGCCGTGCGCCGAAATTCTTCGCGACCCTGCCGTTCAACACCAAGGGCATGCCCACGCCAACCCGGGTGCATCGCCGCCGCAATCCCGCCGGGGGACGAGTGGCGCCAGTCCGGATCTAAGACTCGACAACGGTTAACGGGGCGGCGACACGAACGCCGCCCCGTATTTGTCCACAAGGCCGAACTTGACGGGGCGCCCGTATTACCGTTAAATAGCGCCAACCACGTTCCAGCACAGAGGTCTAGCCACCGTTTGAGCAGAGTCATCGCAGTTGCCAACCAGAAAGGCGGCGTTGGCAAAACGACCACCGCGGTAAACCTTGGATGCGCGCTCGCTGAGCTCGGCAAGCGAGTCCTCCTCATCGACCTCGATCCCCAGGGCCATCTGACGATCAACATGGGCTTCAAGCAGCCCGATCAGATCGAGCTCACCCTCTACCACTTGCTGCTCGATCCCCAGGTCACCCTTGGCCACGTCGTCAAGCACAGCAATCTCGGTGTCGACTTCATCCCCTCGAACATCGAGCTCTCCGGCGCCGAGATCCAGCTCGTCTCCGAGATGGGCCGCGAAACGTTTCTCAAGGAGAAGCTCGCCCCCGGTCAGGACGAGTACGACTTCATGGTGATCGACTGCCCGCCCTCGCTCGGATTGCTCTGCGTCAATGCGCTGGTCGCCTCGAACGAGGTCATCATCCCGCTGCAGTGCGAGTACTTCGGCATGAAGGGCATGCAACTCCTGCACAACACCATCGAGCGGGTGCGGGCCAAGCTCAACCCACAGCTCCGCATCAGCGGCATCCTGGCCACCATCCACAAGTCCAGAACCCTGCATTCGCAAGAGGTACTGGAGCTGGTTCGTGAGCGTTATGGCGACGTGGTCTTCGATGTCGTCATCAAGGACAGCATCCGCTTTGCCGAGACGCCGCTCGCCGGGATGTCAATCCTTCAATATGCCGGCAGCTCCGAAGGTGCGAACGCCTATCGCACCCTCGCCAAGGCGGTCATCAAGCGCGCGCCGGCCGAGCCGGTCGAGACGAAGCAGCCCGTCGCCTCTCGTGTTTAAGCGGGTTTCGCTGGAAGGGTCGGCAGAGCTCTTCCGAGAGACGTCGAGTACACCCGAGGTCCTTGCCGAGACTGACCCCGAGCCGGTTCAGGCGCCGATTCACCACCTGCCGCTACAGCGCCAGATCCATGGCGAAACCCTTTCCTACTACGAGTACCGGTTGACCGAAGCCCAGGTGCAGTCGCTGATCGACGCGGTGCAGAAGATCAAGTATCCGCACAACCTGAAGAACACCGCGAAGCTCAGCATGGAAGAATTCGAGCGCCTCGAGGCGCTGCGACAGCTCCTAATCGACGGCTTGCGGTAGCCGGTCTTCCTCAGCGCGCTGAGACGTCGCCACGTCCCAGCGACGGGCCACCTGCTGCGCCCGGTAGAGCGTGGCGTAGAGGCCAGGCGCATCGACCAGGTCATCGTGACGGCCACGCTGGACGACCCGGCCTTTGTCCAGCACGACGATCTCGCCGGCCTGCCGGATCGTGGAGAGACGGTGGGCAATGACGAGCACCGTGCGCTCCGCCACCAGTCGGGCGAGCGCCGCTTGGATCAGGTGCTCGGCCTCCGGATCCACCGATGACGTCGCCTCATCGAGGATCAGGATCGGGGCGTCGTGGAGCAGCGCCCGCGCAATCGAGATTCGCTGCTTCTGCCCGCCCGACAGCCTCACGCCGCGCTCCCCGATGACTGTGTCGTAGCCTTTCGGCAGCTCCTCGATGAACTCATGCGCGTAGCCCGCGTGCGCCGCGGCCTCCACCTGGCCATGGGTGGCATTCGGGTTCCCAACCTTGATGTTGGCTTCGACCGTGTCGTTGAAGAGGAAGACGTCCTGCAAGACGAGGCTGATCGACCGATGGACGTACTCCAGCGGCAGCGCTCGCAGGTCGACCCCGCCGAGACGGATCGCACCCTCTTGCGGGTCCCAGAAGCGGGCGATCAGGTTCGCCACGGTCGTTTTGCCGGCGCCGCTCGGCCCCACGAGCGCGAGCACCGAGCCTTCTCTGAGGTCGATCGACACGTCATGCAGGACCGGCCGCCCGGTTTCATACGCAAAGGTCACGTGATCGAGGACAACGTCGTACCGCGGGTCCTTGGGAACCCGCGCGGTCGGTGACTCCTGCACCTCGATCGGCGCGTTCAGGATCTCGAAGATCCGATCGGTCGCGGCCTCCGCGTTCCGCAAGCCTTCGAGCTGCCGGTTGAGCTCGGTGACCGGCCGGTAGAGCTGGGTCGTCAGAAAGACGAAGAGCACCAGGTCCGGGATGCCGAGCTCGCGCGCATGGGCCATCAGGCCGCCGACCAGCAACACCAGCGCGACCGGAATAGCAGCCATCCACTCGACGCCGGAGAAATACCAGGTGTGGATCAAGTTGGCTCGTGTGGCGGCCTCCTTCAGCTGGTCGCTGCGCTGGTCGATCGCGCGCCGCGCATGGCCGAGCGCCGCAAAGGCCTTCAGCACGCCGACGCCCTGGATGTAATCGATGATGATCCCATTCAGGCGGCCGAGCTCGTCACGGTAGCGCATGAAGGCCTGGTAGGCAGAGCGCCGGAAGGCCACCAGAATGAGCAGGATGACGGCCAGCGGGGCGAGTGCCACGAGCGCCAGCTTCCAGTTGAAGAGCAGCATCAGGATGCCCAGCAGGAAGGGAACGGTGGCAGCGCTGATCAGCTGGATGCCGGCGTGGGCGGTAAAGAATTCGATGGTCTCGACGTCGCCGATCACCTTGGCCGCGATCGTGCCGGACTGTTGGCGCGTGTGGAATCCCATCGACAGCCGCTGCAGCTGCTCGTAGATTCGCATCCGCATGTCGTGCAGGACCTTAAAGGCGGCGATGTGTCCGAACCCACCCTCGAGGTAGCGGGCAACGGCCATGAGCGCCGTGGCGCCCAGCATGGCGAGGCCGAGCAGCACGAGCGTGCCGGCCGGTGACGGACGCGACAGCACCGTCAGCATCTGCCGGATGATCAGGGCGGGCAAGACGCTGAGCGCCGTGTAAAACACCGACCCGGCCACCGCGATCGCGAGCAAGCCGCGATGCCCGCGTGTGATCGCCAGCATGCGTGACAGAAAGGTCACAAGGGCACCGCGGTCCTCGCGCTGACTCGTTGAGCCACCAGCGCGTGCAGCGCGTGTGCAAGGCGGGGGTCAGCATTGAGCATCGGCGTGCGCCGCAACTCGATACCGAGCGCTTCGGCCCTTTCCTTCGCCTCGATGTCGATGTCGTAGAAGATCTCGAGGTGGTCGGCGATGAACCCGACCGATGCCACCAGGATCGAACGGTAACCCTGGGCCGCGAGCTCCTCCACCGTTTCGACCAGGTCCGGCCCGAGCCAGGGCTCCCCGGTGTGACTCTGGCTCTGGTAGGAGAAGCGCCACTGCTCGATGCCCGCCCGCCCGGCGACCAGCTCCGAGGTGCGCAGCAGCTGTTCCTGGTAGGGATCGCCCTCATCGAGGATGCGCGCCGGCAGGCTGTGCGCGGTGAAGACCGCCACCACCTCCTCGGGATTCGCGAACTCGGCGCGGACCATCCGCACGTTGTCGGCGACCGCCTCGAGATAGCCGTCGAGCTCGTGCCAGCTCTCGACGAAGTCCAGGCTGGGAATTGGTGCGCCGTCCCGAGCCGCCGCCAGGGCTTGGTCCACCTGGCGTCGGTAGCCGCCGGTGCTGATCGTCGAGAAGTGCGGGGCCAGCACGATCGCGATTACGTGATCCGCACCGCTGTCCACGATCTCGTCGATCGCCGTCGCGATGCGCGGCGTCCAGTGCTTCATCCCCAGGTGGACCGTATACATCCGGTCGTCCGGCGGATCGATATTCAGTAATCGTTCGAGCTCCCGCCCGAGTTCCATCGAGACGGCCAGCAGCGGCGTTGGGACACCCACGCGGCGGTAGCGCGCCGTCAGCTCCTCGACGGCCTCGCGGGAGGGCGTGCGACCCCCGCGGATATCGGTGAAGTAGGCTTCCACATCCGCCAGGCGGTTCGGACTGCCGTACGCCATCAGCAGGACGGCGGTGTGGCTAGACGCCATGCACGAACTCCACCAATCGTTGCAACTGCTCAACCGAGGTGTCGGGCAGCACGCCGTGGCCGAGGTTGAAGATGTGCCCCGGCCGGCCACCGACGGCCTCGATCACACGGCGAGCGCCGTCCTCGACGACCGGCCACGGCCCCAGCAACAGGGCGGGGTCGAGGTTGCCCTGGATGCCGCGGTCGTATCCGATGACGCGCCACGCCTCGCCGAGGTCGACGCGCCAGTCCACGCCGATCACGTCGCCCCCGGCCTCCCGCATCAATGAAAGGATGCCCGCGGTTCCAGTGCCGAAGTGGATCGACGGCGCCCCGCCACGTCGCAGCCCGCTGAAGATGCCGGCCATGTGCGGCAGCACGTAGCGGCGATAATCCGCCGGCGACAGGCAGCCAACCCAGCTATCAAAGACCTGCACGATCTGGGCGCCGGCCTCGACCTGCGCCAGCAGGTAGTCGAGCACGAGCCTGGAGAGACGCGTCATCAGCGCGTCCCAGAGCGCGGGCTCCGAATACATCATGGTCTTGGTGGCGAGAAACTCCCGGGAGGGCTTCCCCTCGATCAGGTAGCCGGCCAGCGTAAACGGGGCGCCCGAAAAGCCGATCACGGCCACTGACGGGTCGATCTGGCGGCGGAGCAGCTTGATCGTCTCCAGCACGAAGGGGACGGCTTCGCCGGCAGGGCGCGCCTGCAACCTATCTATATCCGCCTGCGAGCGAAGCGGGTGGTCGAGCACGGGGCCGACGCCGTCCACGAGCTGGAGGTCGACACCCAGCCCGAAGGCGACGGGGAGCATGATGTCGGCGAAGAGGACGGCGCCGTCCACGCCGAGGCGGCGCACCGGCTGCAGGGTCACTTCGGCGCAGAGCTCAGGGTTCTGGCAGATGGTGAAGAGGTCGTACGACTCGCGGATCTTTCGATACTCGGGGAGCGATCGCCCCGCCTGGCGCATGAACCAAACCGGCCTCCGATCGACGACGTTGCGGCGCGCGGCGCGCACCAGGCGGGGCAGCAGGCGATCGGCCGCCGGACGGCCGACTTCGCTGGCCTCGATCGTCCTCATCCGCCCGAGATAAGGCTGACCTGTCGCTGCAGGTCGTCCGCCTCGGCTGCCTCCGGTGCGCTCAGGCCGAGCGCGAGCTGCACGGCAGCGGCCGGCGGCATGAGCACGCAGGTGAAGATCGGCGTCTCGCGTTCCGTGTAACGGCTGGCCTGCGACTCCCGCAACTCCATCACGAGGTCCAGGAAGGCGGCGGGCTCGTCGCATTCGAAGGCGACGACGAATTCCTGGTCGTCCAGCCCGAAGGAGTAGGCGGTATTGATCTTCACCTGCGGGTAGCGATGCCCGATCGCGAAGTGCTCGACCATCATCGCCTTGCGCCGCTCGTAGGGCAGGCGGTACCAGATGCGCTTCTTGACCATCGGATACACGAAGAGGTAACGGCCGCCCGCCGGCTTCAGCCGGGTCCGCCGCCCCTCCTGGTCGGGGTGTTTGTGGCGGCCGAGATAGGGCGAGGGCTTCATCATCGCCAGGAAGGAATGTGCCACTCGTAAATAGGGCCCCAGCCGGGTGGCCCGCCATTGAGATTCCGCCCGCTGGATGGCGTCGCCGGTGTCGGCAGCTTGCCAGATCAGGAGATCGCAGTCGCCGCGCAGCCCGACGGTCGAGTAGGCGAGCAGCGTCTCCCCCGTCGGACCGGCCTCGAGCAGCTCGGTGAACTCACGGACCGCCGCCACCCGCTCCTGCGCGGGCCAGCTGAGGACGGATGCCTCGACTTTGAGGAACGTGTACTTGACGACCTGCCGGGCTTCTGCCATCCGCTACAAGGGTATCGCACTAATCTTGAATCGTGGCTCGCCTCTCCATCCGGAAGATCCACGTCGGCCAGAAGGACACCAACTGCTATGTCGTGGCCTGCACCGATACCAAAGAGGCGGTGGTGATCGACGCCGGCGATGACGCGCCGAAAGTCCTGTCCCAGCTCGACGGTCTGAGCGTCAAATGGATCGTCTTCACCCACGCCCACCCGGGTCACACCGCCGCAAAAGACGAGGTCAAGAGCGCGACGCAAGCACCAACGGCAATGCACCTCGCCGACGCCACGGCATATCTGAAGTCGGCGGACCGCTACCTGCTCTCGAGTGATGTCCTGCCGTTCGGCCAGTTCAACCTCGAGGTGCTGATAACACCTGGCCATACGCCGGGTGGCCTCTCCTATCGGGTTGGCAACCACGTCTTCACCGGCGACACGCTGCTGGCGGGAAAGATCGGACGAGTCGATCTACCCGGCTCGAACCCGCAGCAAATGTTGCTCAGCCTCCATGGCCAGCTGCTTACCCTTCACGACAACACCGTCGTCTATCCGGGCCACGGTCCCAACTCGACGATCGGCGCGGAGCGTTTCGGCAACCCGTATCTGCGGATTCGTTGAGTCGCCGGCGAGGCTACGCCGGCTTCTTCTCCGCGTAGATGGCTTCGATGTCGGCGCCGTACTTCTCCGCAATCCGCTTGCGCTTGACCTTCATGCTCGGTGTGAGTTCATCGCCGACCACGAAGTCGGTGTCCAGGATGCGCCACTTCTTGATCTGCTCCGGGTGCGAGAGCGCGCGGTTGAGCCGCTGGACGGCCTCCTCGACGAGTCGCTTCGCGCCAGGATCGTTGGGCCCGGCCTTGCCTTCGGCGGTATCGCGTTCGAGGGTAAATAACGCGGCCACGAATGGCCGGCCGTCGCCAAGCACCACCGCCTGGGCGATCCCCCGTTGACTGCGAAGCTGGGTCTCCATGGCGCCCGGCGCTACATATTTACCGCCGGATGTCTTGAACAGATCCTTCTTGCGGTCAGTGATCCTCAGGTATCCCTCTTTGTCCAGCACACCGATGTCTCCCGTTTTTAGCCAGCCGTCGACCAGCGTCTCATTGGTGGTCTTCGGATCCTTGAAATAGCCCTCGAAAACGTTGTTGCCCTTGACGAGGATTTCGCCGTCCGAGGCGATCCGGACTTCGACCCCCGGCAAGGGCAACCCAACCGTGCCGAAATGGGCGTCGCCCGGCCGGTTGAACGTGGCAGGCGCGGTCGTTTCGGTCAGGCCATAGCCTTCCAGGATCTCGATGCCGAGCCCATAAAAGAATCGGAGCATGTCGGGTGACACGGCAGCCGAGCCGCTGATGCAGACCTCGACCTTGTCGAAGCCGAGCGTCTCGCGGATCTTTCGGAAGACCAACCGGTCGGCCAGCGACCACTGCCATCGCACCCAGGGGGCCAACGGCTTTTTCTGCTCATAGGCCGCGGTGCGGAGCGCGCCCACCAGCAGCGCCCAGTCCCGGATCATGCGCCGCGGCCCGCTGACCTTGTCCATCTTTTCCCGAATCCCCGCGTAGATCTTTTCCCAGAGTCGCGGTACCGACGTGAAGTAGGTTGGACGGACCTGCGCGACGACAGCCATGACCTGGTCGATGCTCGGGCAGAAGTAGACCTCGCAACCGGTGCAGAGCTGGCGAAGTTCGCTGACCACGCGCTCGAGGACATGCGCCAGCGGCAGATACGAGACCACGCGGTCATTGGGGTCACCGCGGAAGCATTGCAAGGTCGCCACCGCCGTCCAGGTGAGATTGCGATGGGTCAGGATCGCGGCCTTGGGCAGGCCCGTGGTGCCCGACGTATAGATGAGGCTGGCGGTATCCTCCGGCCTAACCGCCTGCCAGCGGCTGGCGAGGAGTCCCGGGCGGCCGCGTCCGAACTCGTCACCGCGCCGCAGTGCCTGTTCCCAGCTGAGGACCCAGCCTTCGCCTTCCGGCGCGTCGCCCTCGATCAGGATCACCCGTTGCAAACCAGGGAGCTCGGGCCGCAGGGCGATGACCTGGTCGAGCAGCTTCCGGTGCTCAACGATCAGGACCTTCGATTCGGAATGGTTCACCAGGTACCTGACCTGCTCCGGCGCATCGGACTGGTAGATCGCGACCGTCACCAGCCCGGCGTGCGCGATCCCGATGTCGGCGATCTGCCACTCCGGCCGGTTCGACGACCAGAGCGCCACCCGGTCCTGCGGATTGAGCCCCTCGGCCAGCAGGGCGTTGGCGACCCGGCTCACCGCCCGGCTGTAGTCGGCCCAGCTGATCGGTGTCCAACGCGCCCCCGCTTTGAAGTGGAGGGCGGGCGCGTCACCCCGGCGCTGCGCGGTCCGCTGAAACAGCGCCGGCACGGTTTCGGGCAGCTCGCTGGGCATCTCCGCGGGCGCCGGCACACGTACGGCCGCGCTCATGCCGCCACTATAAGAGAACTTCGGCAGCTTGCCATAAGCCTTTGGCAAGTTGTTACGTATCCTTATGGGACAGAGATGGTTGTGGGCACCTGCGAGCTCATCTTCCAGTTGCCGGAAAATCACAGCCTCAAGGGAAAACGCCAGGTGAGCCGTTCCCTGGTGCAACAACTCCGGAGCCGCTTCAATGTGTCGGTCGCCGAGGTGGCAGACCTGGATCGCTGGCAAACGCTGGCCATAGGGGTAAGCTGCGTCAGCAACAGCAGCCGGCATGCGAACGAGATGCTCAGCAAGATCGTCGACTTCGTCGAGGATCACAATGGAGGAGCCGTCCTGCACCAGCACCACATCGAGATCCTCAGGACATGAGCCCCGCGATCAGGGCCGACGAGGTCGGCACCGTCGAGGAAGGCCCGCTTTCGGCCGTCCTCGCTGCCCTCGCGCGCGATGATCCGGGTGCCGTGGTCGCCGCGCTCGACGGCCAGCTGCACCATGGGCGCCCTGGCAGCCCAGCTGCCCTGCGCCAGCAGGTCGGAGAACGGCTGGCGACGGCGCTTACCCCACAGACCGGACGGGTCACCCGCTGGATCGACGCGCTCGCAACCTCGCCTTCTCCCACAGGCCGCCAGGTTGCCTGCTTGCTGCTCGCCAGCCGCTACCCCGAAGACCCGGAGGGGGTCCTTCGCACCGCCGAGCTGCTCGCCGAGGACCCGCACTGGGAGGTGCGCGAAGCCGCCGGCGGTTTACTCGGGACCCTGCTCGACCGCGACTTCACCAAGATCCGCGGACGCCTGGAAGTCCTGCGCTCCTCCCGCTCCGAGAATCTCCGGCGTTCGGTGGTGCTGGCGGTGAAATACGCGGCGCGCCGAGACAAGCCGGAGCGAGTTCCGGACCTGCTGGCGCTGCTCCAGCCGCTCCTGCGGGACGAGGAGCCATATGTCCGCCGCAACCTCGGTCAGTCCGCGATCGGCGACGGGCTTTTGCGCGTCGACCCGAAAGAGACGCTGAAGTCCCTGCGGGAATGGTCGCGCGACCGCGACCAGATCGTGCGCTGGAATGTCGCGATGGCGTTCTCGAGTGCCATCGGTTCGTTCCACTGGCCGGCCGCGAAATCCATCCTTGAGCGACTGGCGAAGGGGCCCGAGCCTCTCGTCCGCAATGCCGTCGCCAAAGCGATGCGCCGTAGCCGCCAGCGCTACACCGAAGAGGTCGAGGAGACTCGCCTGCGCTGGTTGAAGGACCGCGAGCGGGCCGCCACCGCCGAGCTGGTCGGGGCGCTCAAGAAGCGCTAACTGCCGGCGCCGCAGGGCCACCTAGTATGGGTTTGAGCCCTTGAGTGAAGCCGTTGCGCCTCAGTCGTTGATTGACGCGTTTCAGGCAACGCTGCCCTGGCCGCTCGATCCGTTTCAGGTGGAGGCGATCGAAAAGCTGGAGGCGCACCAGGGCGTGCTGGTTTCCGCACCGACGAGCTCCGGCAAGACCGTCATCGCGGATTACGCCGTCTTTCGCGGCCTCGAGACCAACGCGCGCACGATTTACACGACGCCCTTGAAGGCGCTATCCAACCAGAAATACCGTGACTACCAGCGTCTCCATGGCGAGGGTTACGTTGGCCTCGTCACCGGCGAGAACACCATCAACCCCGGCGCTCCAGTCGTCGTCATGACGACGGAGATCCTGCGCAACCTTATTTATGAGGACCCGCAGCGGCTGGAGCAGGTCCGCTACGTCATCCTCGACGAAGTCCACTACATCGATGACTTCCCGCGCGGCGCCGTCTGGGAGGAGATCATCATCCAGGCGCCGCCGCACATCAAGTTCATCGGCCTCTCCGCGACCATCAGCAACTTCCAGGAAGTCGCGGAATGGATGAGCTTGCAGCGTGGCGACATCGCCACCGTAAGCGTGACCAAGCGTCCGGTCGAACTTCGGCTCTGGCTCGCGATGCGCAACGAGTTCTATCCCTTGCTCGACGAGCAGGGCGGCATCCCACGTGAGACGCGCCAGCGAGCTCAGGCGGAGACGGCGACCGACTACCGGCTCTCCCAGCTGCGACGGCCACCGGAGAACGACCTGCTCCCCGTGGTCGAGCGACTTCGGCGCCGAGAATTCCTGCCGGCGATCTACTTCATCTTTTCGCGACGCGGCTGCCGCGAGGCGCTGGCACGTTGCGCGGTCCACGGTTTCGACCTGACCACCGACGCCGAAAAAGCGCAGATCGATGCGGCGCTCAGAGCTCGCCTGGAGCAGATCGAGGATGCCGATGAAGCCGAGCTTTATCGCAATCTGCTCGATGGGGAAACGCTCCGGCGCGGGCTGGCGATGCACCATGCCGGCCTCCTCCCCTACCTCAAGGAGCTCGTCGAAGAGCTCTTCCAGCGTGGCCTGATCAAGGTCGTCTTCGCCACCGAGACGCTGTCGCTGGGCATCCACATGCCGGCCCGGGCCTGTGTCGTCTCGTCCTTTACGAAATTCGACGGCCGCGACTTCGCGCCGCTCACCTCCGGCGAGCTGACGCAGCTGATGGGCCGGGCCGGGCGCCGGGGGATCGATCCTATCGGCCACGGCGTGATCCTCAAGGAGCCGGACATCGACATCGGCAGGGTGTACGAGGCGGCGACCGGCGAAGAGATGACGGTGGAAAGCAAGTTCGCCCCCACCTACAACATGGCGCTCAACCTGCTCCGCTACCACCCGCCGGAAGAGGTCGACCTGCTGATGGAGCGCTCCTTCGGCCAGTACCAGAAGCAGGTGGCCCGCCGCGGACTCGACGACCGGCTGACCAACCTGCGCCAGCGTCTCGCCGATGTCGTCGCTAGCCGCTTCCACGCCGAGGGTGAGCCGTGTTGCACCGCGTCCACGTTTAGCGCCTTTACCCGAGCCGAGGAGGAGATCGCCTCACTGCGCGTTCGGATG
>VBFX01000276.1 GCA_005889395.1 Chloroflexota bacterium | reverse complement strand
ATGTTGAAGCCGTGGGCGAACATCAGCGCGCTGCCCGGCTTCAGGTTGGGTTTGACCGCCTCGTCGTAGAGCCGCTTCTGTGTCTGGTCGGGCACGAGCATCATCACGAGGTTGCCCAGCTCGACGGCCTTTTCCACCGTCTCCACGCGAAGATCTTCCTGCTCGGCCGCCTCCCACGACTTGCTGCCTTTGTAGAGGCCGACCACGACGTCGACGCCACTGTCCTGCAGGTTGAGGGCGTGGGCATGCCCCTGGCTGCCGTAGCCGATGACGGCGACCCGCTGCCCGGCGAGCGCCGCCATGTCGGCGTCGTCGTCGTGGTAGACCTTGGCCATCAGAGGTACGTCTTGGTCGTCAGGTTGTTCAGGCGCGGGTTGAGTCCGATTACCTGGTCGGCATCGACCGGCACGTCGATCACGATGGACTGGCCGGTGGTCTCGTAGCAGGCGTCCATGATCTCCTTGAGGTTGCTGAGATCCGGCTTCACGCGGTAGCCGTCCCAGCCGTGCGCCCTCGCCGCAGCGACGAAGTCGATCGACGGCAGCGAGGAATGGTAGCGGCGCTTCTCGACGTTGGGGATGATGACCTCGAGCCCCTTGTCGACGATCCCGTAGACGCCGTTGTTGATGATGAAGAGGCGAAGGTCGAGGTTGGCGGCGTCGGCCAGCGCACCCCCGAAGAGGCGCCAGCACCCGTCGCCCGAGAAGACGAAGGTGTGGAGGCTGGGGTCGGCCAGCTTCGCGCCGACGCCCAGCCCGAAGCCGCCGCCCATCGCCGACCCGTCATGCGTCGTGTGGAACGGAATCCAGGGGTGGGGTCGCTGCGTGACATACTGGCGGTCCTTGTAGGCGATGCAGACGTCGTCGAAGCCGATGCTGTTCGGCCGCCACGATTGGTGCAGCTGCTCATAGAAGGCGATGAAATCGACGCTGCCCTCGCGTACATCGCGCGAGATCTGACGGGTATTGAGGCGCTCGGGCAGGTGGACCGGTGGCCGCCGGCCGACGCCACGGCGGGCGAGCTGCGGGATGATCTCTGCGAGCGTGGCGTCCAGGTCTCCGCGCACGACGTCGTAATTGCCCCGAACGCGATGGCGGAACTCACCGGCGATATGGCCGTACTGTTGCGTCCACCCAGTGAAGCTCCACACCTGCCCGGCGGGAATCGTCGCCAGGTTGAGCGAGTACTCGCCCGGGTCGAAGCCGAGCGTGATGACGCAGTCGTCCGGGCCGACGCCCCGCCAGAGCCTCATCGCCTCGTCGTTGCCGCCGAAGGAGATGTAGCCGAAGCCGTAGCGGTTGTCGGGGGAAACCGCGTTTGCCCCGTTGACCGACCAGACGGTGGGCGCCTGCAGCAGCTCCGACAGCTGGGTGGTGAGCGCCGGCATGCCCGGCCAGCGCGCCGCTTCACTGCCGACGTAGATCATGACGCGGCGCCCGTCGGCGATCCGCGGAAACTCCTCGACAAAGCGCTGAACGTCCTGTGCGCGGAAGCCACGGGGCCGGGGACGCGACGGCACGTCGACCTCGACGCCCTTCGAGAGGATGTCCGGGTAGAACGCGATGGCGACCGGCTTCGATTCCATCAGAATCGATTGAGCACCCTCGAGCTGTTCCTCCATGGTGTCGACGTCGTCGATCACGACACAGCCGTCGCCCAGCTCGGCCTGCAGTTGCGGCACGATGTTCATGCCGTGGACGGACACGTCCTGGAGCGGAGCCTGCCCGATCGACATCGTCGAGTTGAGCGCGATCAGGTACACCGCGGGGATGTTGTGCAGCTTGGCGTCGGTCATGCCGCTCCCGCCCAGCTTGGTGGCGGCGCCGGTGGTGGTGATGCAGCCGGCGATCCGTCCGGACGCGAGGTAATACCCGAGCGGCACGAAGCCGGCGACGTACTCGCCCATCGTCAGCATCCGCGGCGCTCCGTCGGTCGCTTGCGACAGGTCAGTCAAGGGTTCCAGGTGCTTGGCCACGTGAATCAGGCCGCCGCCGTTGACGCCGGCGTAGGCGGTGACACCCCAGCGGCGCAGCGTCTCGATCAGCCAGAAGTTGCCGCTGGTGCGCTCCAGCGGCGCCGGCCCGAACGGAGTCAGATCCTGCTCGACGCGGTCGATCATCTCAGTGCTCATCGGATCTGACGCCTCTCAACCACTGAACATGCGGTTGATCGCTTCCGTCACCTCGTGTCCGCGACCGAACGGATGGGCCTCGGCGTGCCGTCCGGCAACAGCCGCGGTCAGCGCCTGTGTGCAGATGTCCGCCACGTCGATCTGGTGCCGGCGCTCCTGGATCTCGTGGTGCAGCCCGTCAGGGATCTCGATTGTGTAGCTGGCCATCGGTACCTCCTCCTCGTTGCAGCTGGCTTGGTCGAACGACATCCTCTGCTGCAAGGACGAGAGGATCCCCTCCCGCGGTACCACCCTGCTTGCGGCCACGGCCGCCGCTCTTGTTGAGGCGCCCAGCTCCGGGGGTGAGTAAGTCCCCATCAACGCCGGTTGACTCAGGCGGAAACGCTACCAGCCGTAGCCACGCGCGTCCATTGTGCAAACCAACCAAAAGTCATTGGTTCCTTTAGTCCTTCACGCGAGCGTTGGCTTCAGGCATACTAGTCACTCCCATGGCGCTGACTGTTCGGGAAGCGATGGCGCTGGGGGGATTGAGGAGGGGCGAGGTGCTGGCCGGCGCCGGCGGCCTCGACCGCACCATCACCTGGGTGAAGGTGCTCGAATCCCCAGAGACGATCAGCTGGCTCGCCGAGGGCGAGCTCCTCCTGACGGTGGCCTTCGCCATCAAGGACGACCAGGCCGCCCAGAAAGACCTCATGCGCAACCTGGCCGCGGTCGGCTCGGCCGGGCTAGTCATCAAGCCGGAACGCTACCTGCCGCAGATCCCGGACGACATGATCGGGCAGGCGGACGAGTTCAACATCCCCCTGATCCGGATCCCCCCGGATGTCTCCTATCTGGAGATCATGAACCCCATCCTGGAGCGGATCATCAACGCCCAGAACACCGAATTGCGCCGCTCGATCGAGATCCACCGGCAGTTCACCCATCTCGCGCTCGACGGCCAGGGTCTGGACGCGATCGTCAAGACGCTTGGTGAGCTGGTCGAGAGCTCGATCTCGCTGGAGGACGTGAGCTTTCGCCTGCTGGCGAGCCATGTGGTCC
>VBFX01000275.1 GCA_005889395.1 Chloroflexota bacterium | reverse complement strand
GCTCGAGATGATCAAGCAGCGCGAGGTGGCGGAAGCCGAGGACCGGGTGCGCGGCGAACTGGTCGATGACCTGCTCAACGGCACCTTCGGCGACCAGGCCAACGTCCAGCGCCGTGCGCGACACCTGCGCTACGACCTCTCGGTGCCGCACCGGCTGCTGGTGGTGGACGTGGACCACTTCGGGCGCTTCATCAGGGAGCGGCGCTACGAGGAGGGCCGCGTCATCGCGCTCAAACACCAGTTGTTCCAGGTCGTGACCGGCGCGGTCCGCCGCGGACATCCGCGCCACCTCGTCAGCGCGCACAGCGACAGTGTCATCGTGCTCGTGCCCCAATCCCCGGACGGCAAGGACCCGGAGGCCGAGGAGCTGGCCACGCGCATCCGCGAGGCGGTCGCCGAGTCGGAGCTGGGCATCACGGTA
>VBFX01000274.1 GCA_005889395.1 Chloroflexota bacterium | reverse complement strand
CGGCCACGGGATCATCCTCGATGATCACCACGGTCCCGGCGCTCGGCCCATCGCTGGCCGAGGTTGTGTGCGGGACGTCGGCCGCCGGCCCTTCGTCGGGCGCCGCCGCGGCGATCACCTCTGGTTGCGGCTCAGACTCCGGCGTCGCATTCCAGGGCCGCCACGAATCGGACTCGGTCGACGGAGCGACGGGCTCGGGAGTCGGCGTCTCTTCCTCCCACGAATGGCTAGCAGTGACTGGCTCCGGTTCGGCCTGGGGCTCTGACTCCGTTTCTGGCTCCGCTGCGACGGGCGCGGCGGCGCGCTCAGATTGTGGCGCAGAAACCGCTTCCTCGCCAAAGAGCATGTCTCGCATCGACCGTCGCGCTTCGCGCTTCGGCTCGGGCTCGGGCTGCGTTTCCGGTTCGACCTCCGGAGCCTCGGCCTCGGTGACCGGCTCCTCCGCCTCGACCGTTGTCTCGGCAACTGCGGTCTCGGGCGCTTCGGCTTGGGCCTCGGCCGGCGGGCCGAAGGCCAGGGGGAGTGACTCGGCCTCCGCCGGGTTCTCTTCCTCGGCCGGGATCGCCTCGACGGGCGATGCCGGCTGCGCGCTCGCGCTCAGCGCAGGCGTTGGTGAAGGAGCGGGCGCCGGCGCGGCCACTGCTGCCGCCGGCGGAGTCCAGGTCGCCGGCGATCCCGGCACAGGCGGTGTCCAGCCGGTGGTGGGTGCTGGCTCCGCGGTCCTCTGCTGCACCATCTTCTCGAGATTCTCGAGCACGTTGAAGTTGAAGCGGCGGCGCTTGGGCTTTCCGCGTCGGCCCCCATCTCCACCGGACAGTTCTGCGGCGGGCGGTTGGGCGGCCGGTGCATTGCCCGCGAAGCTCGGCGGCGCAGGCGGCGCACCGGGTGTCGCCGGCGGTGCGAAACTCGGCGGCGCGGCAGGGCCGCTCGTTACGGGCGCGAAGCTGGGTGGCGCGAAAGGCGAGCCGACCGGCGGCGCGTAGGGCCCCGGGACGCCGGGTGGCGGGGCAATCGGCTGAGACATTGGCGCTTGCGGCGCGGGCTGAGGTTGATAGAAGGGGACCGGGGTCGGTGCGGGACCCGGCATCCCACGTCCGGGTCCTGCTGGATAGCCGCCCCAGGGCGATCCCTGTGGCGCGGCCGGGGGAGCCCATGGCGCGTTTTGTGGGGCATACGGCGGCTGGCCCGCATTCGGCTGCGTTGGAGTCGTGTTTGGCGCCCAGCCGGGCGGTGACGGGGGCGAGTAAATCTGTGGCGCCATGCCGGCTTTCTGCAGCGCCGTCCCGAGGTTGCGGGCGTAGGTGCGGCCGCCCTTGACCGGGGGGAGTGCTCCTCCGCTCTCGACGGGAGCTTCTTCGACGACAGGGGCGTTGGTGACATAGCGCCGGCCGCCCCCGCTACTGGGGCCGGCCGACTTCGCCGCCGTCAGGTCGCGGTGCAGGCGTTCGTTCCGCCAGCGCGTGACCAACAACCAGACGGTGAACCAGGCCAGCAGCAACCCCAGGAGAAGAATCACCTTGTCGCGGTTGGCGAAAACAAGGTGGCTGAAGGGGGTCAGGAAGTTTTGCAGTCCACTCATTGGCCGTTTCCGCGTGCAGAAAGATGGCCGTCGACGAGGGGGCGGGAGCGCTGGCTGGGCGCAGGCACGTTAATAGAACGCTGAGTGGCAGAAAGGCTGTCACTCAGGAGAAGCGGACGTTACCGGACCGTCACCTCGGTCCGGCTGGGCGCGCTCGGCGAGGCGGCGGTATCCCTCCTGCAGGCGTGGAATCAGCTGGGCGAAGTTGATCGCCCAACCGATGCCGACCACGCGATCGGTGAAAATCCGAGCGTCGTTGGGGTTCCAATAGGCATCGCGGAACCGCCTCGGCGTGGGGACGCGAAAGTCGTACGGCACGCCGGCAACCCTCCCATGCCAGGTGCGCTGCCCTTCCGGCTTGCCCAGTTCCTGGGCCACGGCGGCGAGCGTCAGGAAGAAAAGCCCGGCCCGCAGCAGACGACGGATCCGCATCGTCAGCCGATCTTTCGGCCCTGGAAGCCGAGGCTGGGGAGATCGTCCTGGAGGTTTTCCATCGACTTCGCATAAATCCAGTAGTCGAGCGCGGCCTTGGAAAAGACAACGCGGTCCCCCACTTTGGTGAAGGGAATATTGCGCTTGGCGACAAGGTCGTCGATCAAGTCCTTGGGCACCCCGAGGTAGCTCGCGGCCTGCAGCGTGTTCATCACGTAATTGACGGCGGTCGGATCGTAGATCACGATCAAATCCTCCGGGTGACGTGGGTGAGCCTACCTATAATATGTGTTCGCCGCGGAGGCCCAAGGCCCGTTCGTCTAGCTGGTCCAGGACGCTGCCCTCTCAAGGCAGAAATCAGCGGTTCGAATCCGCTACGGGCTACCATTCACTGGAAGCTTCGGCTCCGACCTGACCGAACCATGGGCTGGCGCCCGAGCGAGATAATCGCGGTGCCATGCGGCGCGGAGCGATCGGGTCATGCCTGCTAGTCCTCGTGTTCGTCGCGGGCGTGGTCGGCGTTCGGCCGCCCGCCGCAGAGGCCGGCACGCGCGGGGTGTGGTCCGTCGCAGCCAGCCTAATCACTGGCCGCGAGGAGCACACGGCAACGCTCCTGCAAGACGGCATCGTCCTCGTGACTGGTGGGACGGACGGCAGGAACAAGGTGCTCGCGAGCGCTGAGCTTTACAACCCCAAAACCAACCGGTGGACGCCGGCGGGAACCATGATGTCTACCCGGCTTGACCACACTGCGACGCTGCTCCCGAATGGGAAAGTGCTCGTGGTTGGTGGCCTGGATGCTTTCTTCCCATCAAACTCGTTGGCCAGCGCGGAACTCTATGATCCGATAACCAGGGTCTGGTCACCGGCGGCATTCATGACCATCGGTCGTGCCCGCCACACCGCGACGCTCTTGTTGGACGGCCGAGTCCTAGTGGTTGGAGGCCTTAGCGTCACGTTGCGGGACGGTGGCATGTTCCCGAATCAGTCGGTCGCTGCCGAGATCTACGACCCGGCGGTCGACCGCTGGTCACGGACCGGGCCCATGTCCCAATATCGGCTCGATCAGACGGCCACCTTGCTCCACGACGGCAAAGTCCTTGTCGCAGGCGGCCAGAACACCGCCTCCCGCTCCGCAGAGATCTATGACCCTAAGCAGAACCGCTGGCTCACAGTCGCCTCAATGACGAACGGCCGCGAAGGGCACACCGCCACACTACTGCCAAATGGCGAAGTGCTTCTTATCGGCGGCCAAGGCCCCCAGACCGATCCTGCCTATCCGTACGGAGTTATCCCAATAGCCACCAGCGACGTCTACGCTCCGGGCACCGACCGGTGGTCGCCTGTCGCACGCATGTCGGATCCGCGGATCGAGCAGACCTCTACGTTATTGCGCAACGGAACCGTGCTCGTAGTGGGCAACGCCGTGCCAGGTACTTCTCGAGCCGAGGTTTATGACCCGACGCGCAATCTGTGGTCCAACATCAGCGACCCGATGGACCGCTATCACCATACGGCTACACAGCTACCCGACGGCAGGGTCCTTGTCGTCGGCGGCTATGGGATCGAGTCCCTCGCCAGCGCCCTCTTTTATGACCCGAGCGCCACGGCACCGGCGCGACGAGCACCTACCAGCCCATTGATGGCCATCGCGCTCCTGGTCGCCGCTTTAGTCATACTCGCCGCCGTCGCCTTGGCCATCCCGGATGTCCGCCGTCGCTTACGGGGCGGGCGCCCACCTGGTGGAT
>VBFX01000273.1 GCA_005889395.1 Chloroflexota bacterium | reverse complement strand
CATGCCAATGGCAGTGCCGGGTAGCTATGTTCGGATGGGATAAGTGCTGAAAGCATCTAAGTACGAAGCCCACCTCAAGACAAGGTCTCCCACTGGGTTAACCAGGTAAGACCCCAGCGAGACTAGCTGGTTGATAGGCCGCAAGTGTAAGACGGGCAACCGTTTCAGCTAAGCGGTACTAATAGGTCGAGGGCTTGACCATCTATCTCACTCCTCAGCGCTCGAGAGCGCAGGAGGTTGATCGCGTGATTCTGCGCGCGGTCCCTAAAGCACTTCTTCGCAGCGATCGAAGGAAAAGACTTCGGTGACCATAGCGACGGGGAAACACCTGTTCCCATCCCGAACACAGCAGTTAAGCCCGTCAGCGCCGATGGTACTGGGCTGGCAACGGTCTGGAAGAGTAGGTCATCGCCGAGGTCTTTTTCTTTTGCCTGCAAACGGTACGGGCCTCGACGCGTGCGCGCATCGGCACCCGTGTGGACGCCGGACCGGCACCAAAGCCGACGCGTGCTCGCGACGCCGGCGTCGGATCGGCATCAGTGCCGACGCGTGCCGGGACGCCGTCGCCCGAGCGGCATCAGGTGTCGATCCGCGCCCGAATCCTGCCGGGACAGCGACGCGAGCACGGATCTGCCCGGATAATGGAGTCCAATGCGCGGTTGGGCGTGGTTGTTGCGTCCCTCGATCAACTGGCTGCTCGTCTTCATCCCGGTGTCCCTGCTGGCGGATTTGACGCATCAACCGTTGCTCACGTTCATCACCTCGGGGCTCGCCATCGTTCCGCTGGCGGGCCTCATCGGGCGGGCAACCGACCAGCTCGCGATCCGGGTCGGCCCGCAACTCGGCGGCCTGCTCAACGCAACCTTCGGGAACCTCACCGAGCTGATCGTAGCGGTGCTCCTGATCGCCGCCGGGAACTTCGAGGTCGTCAAAGCGTCCTTGATCGGTTCCATCGTCGGCAACCTTCTGTTGGTCCTCGGAGTCTCGCTCTTCGTGGGCGGGCTCCGCTGCGGCGAGCAAGCGTTCAGTGCGCGCGCGGCGGGCGTTCATACCGGATCTCTCGTGCTGGCCGTCGCCGGTCTCGGCGTGCCGGCGCTGCTCGTGGCGACGGCTCCGAACGTGTCGCCCGGCGACCGCGAGATCGTGTCCGCCGGAGTGGCGGCCACGCTGATCGTGCTCTACGCGTCCGCGCTCGTCTTCATGCAGTTCACCAGCGCGCACCTGTTTCGCACCCCGGCGTCGAATGAGAAGCCCGAATGGTCCAGGGCGCTGGCGGCCGGAGTCCTGTTGGGCGCGGCGTTGCTGGTCGGCCTGGAGTCCGAACTGCTCGTCTCGGCCCTCAACCCCGCTCTACAGACGCTCAAGATCTCACCGATCTTCGTCGGCCTCATCCTGATCCCTATCATCGGTAATGCCGCCGAGCACGCGTCGGCGGTGTTCTTCGCGATCCGCAACAAGGTGGACGTCACGCTCGAGATCGCGGTTGGCTCTTCCACCCAGGTTGCGCTCTTCGTCGCACCCGCGATGGTCTTCATCAGCTTGCTGGTGGGCCGGCCGATGGACTTCATCTTCACCGGCTTCGAGATCGGCGCGGTGTTCATCGCCACGCTGATCGTCGCGGTCATCTCACGCGACGGCCACAGCAACTGGCTGGAGGGCGTCCAGCTGATCGGCGTCTACGCGATCATCGCGCTCGCCGCGTTCTTTCTCTAGGCGGCGGCATTTTTTTCTCTAGGCGCTGATCATCTCGCGCCGGACGGTCAGTCGCTCGACCAGGTCGACTTTGACGCGCACACCAAGGCCCCAGCGGGTCGGTACCGAAACCGTTCCCCCGCGCTGCAGAGTGAAGGGCGGCTCGACGATGTCCTCGGCCCAGTAGCGGTCGCTGGCGGAAATGTCACCTGGCAGGCGGAAATTAGGGAGCGTGGCCAACGCCACGTTGCAGGCGCGGCCGATGCCAGTCTCGAGCATGCCGCCGCACCAGACAGGGACGCCCGCATTCGCGGCGATGTCATGGATCCGGCGCGACTCGGCGAAGCCGCCGACCCGACCCGGCTTGATGTTGATCACCTGGCAAGCGCCCAGCTGCAGCGCCTGGCGCGCATCCCGTGCCGACTCGATGCTCTCGTCCAGGCAGATCGGTGTGCGCATCTGACGCTGCAACGCGGCGTGATCAACCAGGTCGCCGGCGGCGAGCGGCTGTTCCAGCATCAGGAGCCCGAAGCGGTCGAGCTGCGCCAGGTGGTCGGCGTCGTCGAGACCGTAGGCCGCGTTGGCATCGGCCATGAGCGTGATCTCCGGATAGCGCTCGCGGACCGCGCCAAGCGCCATTACATCCCAGCCGGGCTCGATCTTCACCTTGATGCGACGGTACCCCTGGGCGAGGCTCGCGCCGATGCTCTCCAGCAGTTCGTCGACGGTCGATTGGATGCCGATGCTCACCCCGGTCTCGACCCGATCGCGGACGCCGCCCAGGAAGGTGGCGAGCGGTTTGCGGGCGTGCTCGGCGAGTGCGGCAGTGAGAGCCATCTCGATGCATGCCTTCGCCATGTGATGGCCGCGGACCGGCGCGAACAGCGTCTCCAGGGCATCGACGTTCTGGAGGTCGCGCCCGATGACCGCAGGCAACAAATAGCCCTTGAGGACCTGCCATGCTGTTTCGACCGTTTCGTACGAGTACCACGGACCTTCACCGGCAACGCACTCGCCCCATTGGGATCGCCCGTCGATCTCCAGGCGAACGAGCAGGGGGTAGCGGTCCTGCTGGACCCCGAAGCTGGTGCGAAAGGGCTTCAGCAAGCGCATCTTGAGAACGCGCAGCTCGACGGCGTTAATCTTCATCGATCAGCTCTCGACACGCGTAGCACCCGTGGGCGCAAGCGCCATCACGTAAGTGCCGTCCCGGCGGAAATCGACCGCCATGAGTCCGGCGGTCAGCGCAGCCTCGAACGCCGCCCGGCTCTCCATCCGCCAGCGCAAGGCGAGCTCGAGGCTGGCGCCCTTGACCGCCTGGAAATCGGGTGGCACGCTGATCAGCACGGTCGTGCCGCGGCTCAGGTCGAGATGGTCGCGGACGGGCGCGCCGTCGGCGCCCACGCGCAACATCACCACGGGGTCCCCCGCCGCGAGAGGCCTTGTGCGACGCAGCCACCACTCGGCCTCGAACCGGTCCGACGGTAATCCGCGGTTGAGCTCGTCCTCCATCGCCCCGTAGTGGTCCGGATCGTAGAAGCGGGCGATGCAGCCGAGGCGGTGCAGATTGATGTAGGCATTGCGCGCCTCCAGTGGGTCGAAGGTCCAGGTCACCAGCTCGACTCCCAGTCTCAACGCATCGTACCGCTGAGCCTGCTTCAAGGCGATCCCGATGCCACTTCCGCGGAACTCTTCAAGGACCCCCAGTTGATGCGAGCACAAGCGCAGCTGGCCATCGCGCCGGCCAAGAAATGCAAAGCAGAAGCCAACCAGCCGTCCTGTCGACAGGAAGGCGCCATGGACGAGGCCGCCGTTGTGCTGCATCGTCAGGAGCAACTCGCGTGGCACCACGTTGCGCTCGGCGGCGCCCCAGATGTCGCGACTCATCGCCTCGCAAGCGGCGAACTCGTCGTGAGTGCTGACGAGGCGGATGTCGACCGGCGGCGGCGATGCTGACGCGTGGGGCGGCACGGGCCACATGCTAGCGCGCCCCAGCCGGGTCGCGAGGCGTTACTTACAGGTCCAGGCGCTCTGACGTCCGGCGTTGTAGAAGACCAGCGCCGCGCGCGCCTGGGCATACGGGTCCCAGATATTCTGCCCCGGGAAGTTGGCGTTCCAGGTGGAGGGCATGAACTGGAAGAGCCCGCTGGCGCCGCTCGA
>VBFX01000272.1 GCA_005889395.1 Chloroflexota bacterium | reverse complement strand
CGGCGGCGCCGGGGTCGTGATCAGTCAGCCACCCTCGGGCGACCTCGCCATCCCTGCGGCGGAGCTGGCGGGAGACGAGGCGACGACCGCCCGCGGACCCGACCGAACCCCGGCTGAGCTGAGCCGCCTGCAGGCCCGCCTGGGCGACCGCGTCATCCGCGCCAATGTCGCGCTGCTCGAGCGCAATGCCGCGCTGGCTGCCGGAGTGGCGCAGGCCCTGCGCAACCATGGCTGACCTTCCCCCCACGGCGGAGCAGCTCCGCAGGCTGAAGAACACGGTTATGGGCGCCGGCTATCGCCTGTCACAGCTGGCTCAATCCGGCGAGTTACAGCCCGGCGCATCGACGGAGCTCGCCTCGATTACGCGCGACCTGAACGAGGCCGCCGGGCGGTTAGAGCGGCTGCTCGCCACCCTCCAGCGAGACCGGTAGAGGATCGGGCCGAACGGCACCGAAGACTGCACCCGCGGCGGCGATGGCGATGATCAGGCAGGCCGCCGCCGCCGTGAAGAGGGCGATAACGATGAAAGGGGCGGTGTTGTGGCCGGCGGTCAGGTAGAGCCCTGCCGCCAGGGTCCAGAAGCCGGTGAGGGCGGCCGCGAGCCGAGCCCATTTGGGGGCGGCCTTTAGGTAACGTTCATGGGTCCCGAGCTGCAGCGGCAGCCGCTCCGCCCACTCTGGATGGAACTTCCATGCCGCCGCCAGCGCCGCCCAACCGGCGGCATTGAGCAGGGCAAAGACGCTGAGGCTCCCCCGCACCAGGTCCATACAAGAGCAACGCCGTGACCCCGTCCCTACATTGGGCGTGACGAGATTGCTACCAAGGGCGACAACATACTTGGCTCCCCGGACAGACAGCTGTCGGAGGGAGCCGTGAGAATTCGTCCGCGATGGCTAGTCCGACCCGAGTCAATCGAACCTATCGGTTTCGGATTTACCCCACCCGAAGGCAGCGGCTTGCGTTGGAGGCCCAGCTTGGCTTCGCTTGCGACCTTTATAACGCCGCGCTAGAACAGCGTCGCTATGCCTTCGGAACCGGCCAGCGGGTGGGGTACGTGAGCCAGTGCCGCGAGTTGACCGCGCTGCGGGCCACGGGTGATGGGCCGTCAAAGATGAGTTGCTCCGCCATGCGGAGCCCTTTGCGACGCTTAGAACGCGCCTACCAAGCCTTTTTCCGCCGAGTAAAGGCGGGGGAGAAGCCCGGTTATCCGCGCTTTCGCTCACGACGACGCTACGACAGCCTGACATGGGACTCGGCCTGGTTAATTCAAGAACGGCGCCTGGCGCTTCTAGGAATCGGGCATCTTAAGGTGAAGTGGCATCGGGAGCTGCCCGCCTCGGCGAAGGTGTGCACGGTGACCATCCGCCGTGTTGCGGGTCGCTGGTACGCCTGCTTCGTCCTGGCGCTCCAGGTTTCTGCCGTCCCAGCTCGAACGGTGATGCGCGCCGTGGGCGTGGACCTCGGCGTCCAGAACTTTGCTGCGCTATCGACGGGTGAGCTGATTCCGGGACCGCGCGCCTACCGGGCGGCACGCCGACAGCTGCGCGTGGCTCAGCGACGGGTTTCGCGGCGCGTCAAGGGGTCGCGGCGTCGGCAAAAAGCTGGTCTCCTGTTGGCTCGACTGCACGAGCGGATCAGAAATCTTCGCGGGAACCACGCTCATCAGTTGAGCCGACGGCTGGTCTCAGAATTCGGTCTGATCGCGGTGGAGGATCTCCACATTCGAGGGCTGACGCGGGGATTTCTAGCAAGGTGGTCGCTGTTTCGCCGGACGGCACTTCGCAGATCTGCTCCGGCTGCGGAGCACGGGTTCCAAAGGCGCTTTCGGAGCGGGTCCATCGTTGTCCCACCTGCAGCATGGTGCTCGACCGCGACGTCAATGCGGCGCGCAATATTCTTCGGCTCGGCATGAGCCGTCAAGCGCCAACGTGGCCCAGTGGGGCGTGCGTAGCTTGAGAAAACGTGCTTGGGGCGCCAAGTAGGTTATTGCCCTACCAAGCCGCTACTCGAGCAAGCTGCGTAACCGATCCGCCGATTCCTCGGCCAGCGTGTCGTTGATGAAGACCCCGGCCCCCGTTTCGGACCCCGCCAGGTACTTGAGCTTCCCCCGGTCGCGGAGGATCGGATAGAACTCGACGTGCAGGTGTGCCTGCGGGGACGCCTGCGCCGGTGACTGGTGCATCGACATCATGTAGGGCATCGGTACGTCGAAGAGGCGGTCGTAAGCGCGCGTGACCCGCTGCATCGCCGCCAGCAACGCCCGACGCCCGGCAGGAAGCACGTCCGGCAGGGCTGGCCGGTGCGCGCGCATCGCCACATGGACCTCGTATGGCCATCGCGCGGACTCCGGGACGTAGGCGACGATTCCGGCCTCGTTGATCAGCACACGACGGCGTGCGGTGAGCTCGTCCCGGACCAACTCGCATTGAAGGCATCCACCGGCGTGGCGGCCCAACTCGGTCGCCGGCACCGGCGGGACGAAGGGATAGGCATAGATCTGTCCGTGGGGGTGATGCAGGGTCACGCCCACCTGCTCACCACGGTTCTCGAAGATGAATACGTACTTGATGCCACGGCGAGCGGTGAGCTCCCGGTAGCGCTCGGTCCAGACCTCGGCCAGGCGGTCCAGCCGATCGGCCGGCAAGGTTGCAAAGGAGCCATCGTGCTCGTCGGTGTAGACGACAACCTCGCAGAGGCCGCCCGCCGGCGGCCAGGGAACCATCGCGGGGAATCGGTTCTCGAACACGGCGGCCTGAAAGCGGGCCGCGGGAATCTCGGTCGAATGCTCGGGTCGCGACGGGCAGAGCGGGCAGTCGGCGCGCTCCGGCAAGAACGTTCGCGCCTGCCGTGACGCCGCCACCAGAACCCACTCGCGCCGCAGCGGATTCCAGCGCCGCTGGTAGACACCGTTGGGCATCGCGGGAGCACGATAGCCGGCCGGCGCGGGTTCGAAATCGCCGTAGAGGTACACATGCCGGCCGTCCGGTTGGACGATGTCGGTACGCACGGCGCGCGGCATCGCGTCGAATCATAAGCGCGGCTCTGGCCCGCCGCGAGAAAAAATGCGCCCAGGAGGATTTGAACCCCCGCACCCGGGTCCGTAGCCCGGTGCTCTATCCAGGCTGAGCTATGGGCGCATTGGAGAGGCCCTATTGTAGATCGAACGTCGCCACGGTCGTGTATGGTGGCGGACCGGCCCCAAGCTGGCTGCGCATCAGCCGGACGTGATCGACGGGAATCTCCCTGAAGAATGTCGATCCCCATCGGGTGGACCAGTCACGCAGCAGCTTGCGTTCGGGCGCCTTCGGCGGCCGCACGACGCGGGCGAGCGTGAGATGGGGATGAAAGCGGTCTTCGGTCGCCACGCCAGCGGTTCGCAGGGCGTCGCCGAGGTCCGCCTGCACGCTGATCAACCGTGGCAGATCGGCGCCGGCGATGCCGGCCCACAACACGCGCGGCCGCCGGATATCAGGAAAGGCGCCAACCCCCTCCACGGCGAGGCGAAAGCGCTGATGCCGGCCGACGACCGGGGCCAGCACGCCCGGCAATTGCTCGACATGAGCGCGCGGATGGTGGCCGAGGAAATGGAGCGTCAGATGGATTCGTTCGAGGGCATTGATCCGGACGACGTCGTGCAGCGGCTCGAGCGAGCCGACCGGCCCGGTCAGCGCCGTGCGTATGTCATCGGGAACCTCGATCGCGAGAAAGACGCGCCAGCGTTCAGCGTCATCCGCTGGCACGGCTGCCGACCTTGAGCTCGATCCGCCCGTCGCGGCGCAGCGCCACCTCGCGATCATCGATGAACTTTGTGAACCAGGCCGGCGTGCCCTGCGGGCTGTAGAGGTCCACTGAAGGAGCCAGCACCAGGATGGTGGCGAGATGCACCTGGTCGTTGCGACGATCGAGCACCGTCGCAATCGTGAAGCCTCGGTTGGTCGAGACGATTCCGGTCACATTGCCGGTGGGGAGTGACTGCACGGCGGTCGCGAGCGGTGCTTCCGGGATGTCCGCGGGACGGAGCCAGCCCGCATCGCCGCCGCGGGTACCGGTCCCGCTGTCGTCACTCCAGCGCGCCGCCACCGCGGCAAACGCCTGGCCGGTGTTGAGCTCGCGCGCCGCCGAGTCGACGCGGTCCTTCGCCATGGCATGGAGCAGCGCGACCTCGGTCAGCAACGCGCGTTGATATGAACGGAAGCTGTCGTTGGTAAAGCCGTTGCGCTGCAGCGCCGCGTTGAAGGCTGTCGCGCCGGACTGGGCTTTCAGCGAGTTGATATGAGCGTCCACGGCGCGGTCGTCGACCTTGATGCCTCGCTTTTCCGCCTCCTGCCGCACGATCTCTTCGCGCACCAATTGCTCGACGGTGAAGGTCTGCAGCCGTTGCGCGGGTGCCGGGCTGGGGACGGCCTCGGGAATGCCCGAAAACGGATCGCGATGCCGGCTTACTTCCAAGCGCGCCTGGTAGGTCTTCATCGAAATGGTGTGGCCGTCGACGACCGCGGCCGCCGGCTCAGAGAAGGGCAAGGACACGCCCGGCGCCGTACAGGCGCTCAACGCGCCGGCGATGACGAGGAGGAGGACGCCACGACGCAAGGCGAGCCTCATTACACCACGTTGCGCTCGGGTTCGCCGCGCGCGCCGGCGGCAAACCGGTCCGGGGCAAACGCGCCGAGGTCGACCGGCGTGACGCCGTCGACGATCCAGGCCGCCAGCCACTTCCCCACCACCGGCGCCATCATGAACCCGTGGCCGGAAAAGCCGGCCGCAATCCACAGACCGGCTCGCATCCTTCCGATCAAGGGCTGGAAATCCGGCGTGTTTTCGTACAACCCGGCCCAGGCGGTCTTGACGCGCGCCTCGAGCAGGGGAGGCCAGCGATGCTGGGCGACCGCCGTGATGCGATCGAGGAAGGACCAGTCCACGCGGGTGTCGTCGCCCGGCGGCGTTGCCGGGTCGCTCATGCCGAAGAGCACGCCCTCGCCTTCAGGATGGAAATAAAAGGAGGTGTGAAAGTCGATCGTCATCGGACTGCTCCGACGAATCCCGGCAAACGGCTCGCTGACGAAGACCTGCCGCCGCGAGGGGACGATCGACACCTGCAGCCCGAGCATCGCGCCCACCGGGGCTGACCACGGCCCCGCACAGATGACCGTCTCTGGAGATTCGATCTCCCCCGCCGCCGTCCGCACGCCCCTCACGGTGCCTCCCGACATCAAGAACGCCTCGACCGGAGTGTCTTCCACGATCACGGCGCCCTGCCGCCTGGCCGCATTGGCGAATCCGTAGGTCACCTCGTTCGGCCCTGCGAGCCCGTCGCTCGGACAGAAGGTCGCTCCGTTGAGATCGTCCGTCTCGAGCCCCGGTATCATGGCGCGTGCTTCGGCTGGTTCGAGCTCGACAACATCGTCGAGGCCACAGGCGCGCTGCAACTGGAGCGCGTCGCGGAAGCGCGAGCGCTCGTCCTCGGTGGTCAGCAGGAACAGATAGCCGACCGGCCGGAAATCCGCGGTCTGCCCGGTCTCCTCGACGAAGCGCGCCAGGAGGCGTTTCGCTTCCATCCCGATCCGGATGTTGATTTCGGTGGAGAACTGCGCCCGGATCCCACCCGCGCAGGCGGCGGTCGCGCCCTGGCCGATCCGACCGCGGTCGATCACAAGCACCCGCCGGCCAGATCGCGACAGATAAAAAGCGAGGCTGCAGCCCATCACGCCGGCGCCGACGATGACGACGTCAGGCCTCACGTCGTTCCGAGCTTCACCATCCCCATGTATTCGAAGATGAACTTCAGCGCGGCCAGGCTGGTGACGTGCCCGACGTCGAGCGGCGGCGCGACCTCGTCGACGTCGAGCCCGGCAAGCCGCACGCCGCGTAGCTGACGCAGGAAATCGAGCAGCTCGCGCGAGGTGAGCCCGCCGGCCGAAGGAACGCCCGTCCCGGGCGCGATCGATGGATCGAGCGAGTCGATATCGAGCGAAATATGGAGCGCGTCACTGCCGATTGCGAATGAACTCGACCTCATCCCAGTCGTAGTCCCGGCACCCGAGCAGCATTACCTTCCTGGGATCGATCTGTCCCAGCTCGAGACCTCGCCGCAGGGCGCAGCCGTTCGACCAGCGACTGTGGCGAGAGGAATCGTTCAGGTCGGGATGCGCGTCAATGTAGAGGATGCTCAACCGTCCGTTGAGCCGGCGTTGCTGCGCCACCAGGGTGGGACTGACCGTGGTGTGGTCGCCCCCCAACACGATCGGCAGGGTGCCCGCCGGTGTGCTTTCGATTGCTGCGGCAACGGCGTCGACATTGGCCCCCATGTCACCGTCGACGAGCGTCAGGTCGCCATCGTCCTGGACCGTGACCGTGTCGAACAGCTCCGCGTGTTCGCTGACCGGCGCAAAGATGGCGGAGAGTTTTCGCAACGCCGCCGGCGCTTTCGCGGCACCCGGGCGGTAGACCGAACCGCGGTCCATCGGCACCCCCAGGATCCGAACGTCGGGCCGGCGCCCCGCCGGCGGTGGTTTGAGCCCGCCCCAGGGCTGAAGGCCGCTAGTGTTGAACTCCTGCTCGCTCACGCCTTGAGAAACGCAGAAATGGCCTCGACCTGTGCGGCGATCAGGGTCGGGGTCCAGCCATGACCGGCGGATTCGATCACCCGGATCTCGGCCTGCGGCATCAAGTCGCGCAGGCCGCGGATAGCGTTGACGTCGACAGTCCGATCGTCGGCGGCGACCACGATCAACGCGGGCTTGCGCCAGCCTCTGAGGAAGTCGCGATAGTCCCGGGTGATCCCGTCGCGCAACCACTGGCGGGCGGCGCGCCCGTCGGCACGCAACTGGTTATCGAAGTTCACCTGGGCATCGTAGGGATCGACCCCCGGGCCTTCAACCAGGAACCGCTTGTAGAGATCCGATACCACCCGATTCCGCCGCAGACGGTCGACGACCCAGAAGACGGGGCCGGCGGTAAAGGCGGCAACCTGTCGCTTGAACGCCACCCGCAGCGTCCGCGGCGAATAGATCGGGGTGTGCAACACCAGCCGCGCGATCCGCTCCGGAAAACGCGAGGCGTACTCCAGGGCGACGGTCGCACCC
The DNA here is from genome assembly GCA_005889395.1 of Chloroflexota bacterium. Lineage (GTDB taxonomy): Bacteria > Chloroflexota > Dormibacteria > CF-121 > CF-121 > CF-13. The sequence goes on along the minus strand of VBFX01000272.1, from coordinate 1,821 downwards.
AGGCAGATGCCGCCGACATCGTGCTCCTCCAGTCCCAGGCCATTGGCGAAGGCATGCAGGAACTCGGCGTGCGAGGCCACCGTGAAGGGTGGGTCACCGGCCGCCGTCTCGCCGCAGCCGGGCAGGTCGGGGATCACCACTCGCCGGTGGTCGCTGAACGCGGGACCCCAGGTATGGAAGTTCTCGAGCGAGCCGATGAACCCGTGACACAGAAGCAGCGGCTGGCCCGATCCCCGGTCGAGGTACCGGACCCTCCGCTGCCCGACGTCGATGAACCGGATGTCCTGCGTGCTGACCGCGGTGACTATTCCCCCGTATCGATCTGCGCGCGCTGCAGCCGACCGCTGTAATCGACGTAGATCGTTTTCCACTCCGTGAATTCGTCGAGGGCCACCGTGCCCGCCTCGCGATGGCCGTTGCCGGTGTTCTTGACACCGCCGAAGGGCAGCTGGATCTCGGCGCCGATGGTTGGCGCGTTGACGTAGACGATGCCGGACTGCATCTCGTCCATGGCGTGAAAGGCCTTGCGCAGGTCGTTGGTGTAGATCGACATGGACAGGCCGTACTGGGTGGAGTTCGCGACCTCGAGCGCCTCTTCGAGGTTGTTCACCGGCAGCACCAGCGTCGAGGGACCGAAGATCTCCTCCTGGGCCATGCGCATGTCCTTCCGTCCGTCGGCGAAAATCGTCGGCCGGTAGAACCAGCCTTCGCTGCCGGCGAAGTCCCCGCCGTGGACCAACCGGGCGTGTTCCTTCTTACCGATCTCGGTGTACTCGTGGACCTTCTTGAGTGCCGCCTCGTTGATCACCGGACCCATGTCGACGTCCGGCAGCAGCCCGTCGCCGACCTTCATCTTGGCGGCCCGCTCCTGCAGCCGATCGACGAAGTCGCCGGCGATCTTCCGGTCGACGATCAGCCGCGAGGCGGCCGTGCAGCGCTGGCCCGATGTCCCGAAGGCAGCCCAGAGCGCGCCGTCAACGGCCAACGGCAGGTCGGCGTCATCGAGAACGACGATCGCGTTCTTGCCGCCGAGTTCGAGCCCCAGCCGCTTGAGGTTGCGGCCCGCGATTTCCGCGATATGCCGGCCGGCATCGGTCGAGCCGGTAAACGAGATGCCCTGGACCCGGGGATCCTTGACCAGCACGTCGCCCACGTCCTTGCCGCTACCGGTGACGAGATTGAGGACCCCGCCGGGCAGCCCCGCCTCCTCGAGAATCTCGACCAACGTGGTCGCCACGATAGGCGTGTCCGATGCCGGCTTGAACACCACGGCATTGCCCGCCATCACCGCCGGAAAGATCTTCCACGAGGGAATCGCCATCGGAAAGTTCCAGGGCGTGATGCAGGCGACCACGCCGAGCGGAACCCGCACCGTCATCGCCCATTTGTTGCGAAGCTCCGAGGGCACCGTCTCGCCATGCGGATGACGCCCGAGGCCGGCGGCGTATTTACCCATGTCAATCGCTTCCTGCACATCACCGCGCGCCTCTTTGAGGACTTTGCCCATCTCCTGCGTCATCAACCGTGCCAGCTCTTCTTTGCGCGCCTCGATGATCAAGGCGGCCTTGAGGACGATTTCGCCTCGCGCGGGCGCCGGCGTGCGCCGCCAGCCAGGAAACGCCTTTTGCGCCGCCTCCAGGGCGGCGTTGACGTCGTCCGCGTTGGACGCCTGCATCACGCCCAGTACCTGGTCCTTGTGCGCCGGGTTGGTCGAGGTGAAGGTCTTCCCGCTTTTCGACTCCACCCACTGCCCACCGATGTAGTTCTTATAGGTCTTGGCGTCGGTCTTCTGGCCCCGCTCGCTCGTCATCGTTTGGCTCA
>VBFX01000271.1 GCA_005889395.1 Chloroflexota bacterium | reverse complement strand
ATCGTCGCCTGTAGCGCCTTCTCCAGGTGCTGCAGGGCGGGACGGTCCGTGGCGATGAACGAGGGCGAGTGAAACTGGAAGGGGAGGCCGTCGGCCTGCGCCATGTAGGTTTGCGCCGCCTGGATATGGCTCAGGGCGTCGTCCGCCGACTTCTCCGTGGCCTTCGCCAGCGCCAGGTCTTTGGCGATCTGGTCGGGCGAAAGGCCGATACCGCCCCTGGCCGAGATCTCGGTCCAGAGGGTGGCTACCGCAGTGCTCGAGTCCGCCGCGCCGGTCCGCGCTTGCGCGAGCTCGCTGGATTCGGATTGCGCCAGCTGCGCCACCCGCTGGGGCAGCACGACTTCCAGGAAGGCGCCGATGGCCCCTGCCGCCAGCAGGAGCACCAGGATGGCGAAGATGCGGGTTGCCCATGAAACGCGGCGCGCCGGCCTGAACACGAGACGCGGGGACGCCGGTCTGGGGAGGGCCACGAAGACGTAACGCGGTCCGCAAGCCACCTCTTGCCACCCCCGGGCAGCGCCACCTGACCGATCTGTGACGGTCCTGAAACCCTTTTGGAACCCTGTGCTAGAGTGAATTTTCGCAAACGAAATGGCCTACATCATCACCGAAACCTGCGTCGATCTAAAAGACAAATCCTGCGTCGACGTCTGTCCGGTCGACTGCATCATCGAGGGCGGAGCCGAGGACCGGATGCTCTACATCAACCCGGACGAGTGCATCGATTGTGGCGCCTGCGTCGACCCCTGCCCGGTCGCGGCGATCTTTCCCGAGGACGAGGTCCCGCCGGAACAGAAGAAATTCATCGCCTGGAATTTCGACTACTTCAAGAGCGACGCCGACAAGGCTCGCGTACGGGCTGAGATCAACGCGGCGTACCCGGAGAAGCGAAAGACCGAGATCTAAGCCGGCCCGGCCGTCAGGCTCGGGACGCGGGGGTGGACGCGCGACGGATGAGCCTGGCGGGCAACTCGATCGCACGCCGCGGCGGACCAAGCCAGCGCTTCAGGACGGCGAGAACCTGCGGTGAAGGCACCGCGGCAACCGTACCCTCGGTCTCGAAGAGGATATCGGCGATGGCCTCGGCTGGGCCCGCCGGTTTCTGGGTCTGGCTCAGTTCGAGCCACCGCGCCGTAATCCACAGGTAGAGGTCGGCTTCCGTCCGTCCGGGGAAGTGCGACAGGATGTCGTACTCTCGGATCAGGTCGGCGATTGGCTTGTAGACGTTGTCGTACCAGCTGGCGCTGGCCTCGGCGATGTCGACTTCGCGGTACTGCTGCAACCCCATGAAGTAGCGGTGCCCGAGGATATCCTCGAAAATTCGGTCGTAGCGTCCCAGCCGGCTGACCGCGATCGACGCCTGCGGTCGCACCCGATCGAGCTGGGTTCGCTCGAGGAAATCGACGTACTCCTTGGCCTGGAGCAGGGCGGCCGCGTCCATATGACCCGTCAGCGGTGCCCGCGTCTTCACCTCGATGACCTTCGCCGGGATCGTCTTCCAGCCGAGGTGGCGGGCGACGGATACCCGGTGGTGCCCATCCTTGACGAAGTAGACGTCTCCGAGGTGGTACACCTCGATCGGAGGCACCGCCTCGCCGCGCCGCATCGCCGCATCGAGCTGCTCCCAGCGCTTGCGCATCTGGGGCTTCACCGGAAGAAAAGAGGCGTCGAAGTCATTCGGCCGTCCGACCGAGCCACGAATGTGGGCGATCGGGACGTTCGTGAGCCCGCGGTACGACTGCCCTTCGAGCCGGGCGGCGCGCCGCACCTCGTCGAAGGAAAGGAGGGGCCTGGTGTCACCGCGGAGCACTGACCCGGCATCGCGGAGGAACGCCTGGATCCGGGCCGTCTCGAAATCGGCCCGGGCCCGCAGCTGTTTCATGGCGTCGCGATCTCGATCACCCGGTGGCCGACGACGTTGACCACGCGGGTTTCCCCAAGCTGAGCCTCACGCACGATCTCGCGGCCGTACGGATGGACGTGGCCATGCAGAAGGAGTCGCGGTCGCATCCATTCGGCCGCCCGGCGCACGGCCTTCAGCCCCCGGTGCGGCGCATCGGTTCCTTCATTGACCCCGGCAGGCGGGCCGTGCGTGATCAAGATATCGAGACCGCGTGTCCCAAGCCGGACACGCAGAGCCAGCACCTTGGCCATCATCTGCCGCTCGGTGTACTGATGCGCACCCTCGCTGTAGCGAATGGAGCCTTCGAGCCCAGCGATCAGTAGACCTTGCTCCCTCACGATTCGCCCATCGATCTCGGCGGCCGCGGGGTAGTCACCCTGCCGTCCCGGCGGGTCGTGGTTGCCGCGGACGAAGAGCAAGGGCGCCGAGTAGACCGTTGACAGCACGTCGAGATAGTCAGGCGGCAGGTCTCCGCAGCCGATCAGCAGATCGATCCGACCCTGGGTCGCTACCGTCCGCTCGTCCACCAGCTGGGGCTCGACCTCATCGCTGACGGCGAGCAGGCGGACGCCCACGGCAGCCGTGGACCGCGAGCCGCTACGCCAGCTCGGCGAAGAGAGGGCCGACGTCGCGCTGGTACAGGGGGAGGTCGACCAGCGGATGATCTTTGAGCGCCGGGACCTTCACCGCCAGCTGCTCGTCGTAGGTCGGTAGCGCGATGGAGTAGAAGACGCCCACCGCCAGGCTATCGCCCGTCTCGTAGGAGGCCCGCAAGGCCAGCCCCTTTTTCTCCACGACCTCGTCGATGCTGCTCGGATCCTTCACAACGGGATCCCACTCCGGGTCGGCGTCGAGCTTGCGAATCCTGGCCCGACCAATGTCCTCGCCCGCGTACCACTCCTTGGTGCGCAGGTCGTTGTAGACGGGGCACGTCTGAAACACGTCCAGGAACGAGGTCCCTTTGTGATTGATCGCCTGGACCATCAGCGAGACCAGCGTCTTCACGTCGAGGGCATAGCCCCGCCCGATCCAGGTGTACCCCGCGCCGAGCGCGAGGGCGATCGGATTGACGCCCTCCTGGATCGACGCCTCCGGCATCGACTTCGTCTTCAACCCTTTCGCCAGCGTGGGCGAGGCCTGGCCTTTGGTCAGTCCGTAGACGCCGTTGTTGAAGACGATGTAGGTCATGTCGACGTTGCGGCGGCCGCTGTTGACGAAGTAGCCGGCGCCGATGCCATAACCATCGCCGTCGCCGCCCACGGCGACCACGGTCAGCTGGTTGTTGGCCAGCTTGGCGCCGGTCGCGACCGGCAGCGCCCGCCCATGGAGGGTGTGCAGCCCGTAGGTGTCGATGTAGTGCGGGGTCTTGCCGGAGCAGCCGATACCGGAGATCATCGCCACCCGGTAGGGCGGGATCTGTAGCTGGAAGAGCGCCTGCTGGATGGAGCTCAGGATGCCGAAGTCGCCGCAGCCAGGGCACCAGTCGACGTGGACTTCGGTCTTGTACTGCTGCAGCGCGAACTTCTTCGGAGCGGCGGCGGCGGACTCAGGCATGGGACACCATGACCTCCTTCTTCTGCTCGGAAAGCGCCGATCGCACGCCCTCGACGATCTCGTTCCGCGAAAATGGCCGGCCGTCGTACTTGAGGACGTGGTGGTCGAGCGCCATAGCGGTCTGCTCAGAAATCAGCGCGCCGAGCTGCGCGGAGTAATTGTTCTCGATCAACACCGTCAGACGGGCGTTTCGCAGGATCGCCGCGACGGCATTGGCCGGGAAGGGGCGCATCAGGCGGATCTGCAGGTAGTTCACCGTGCGGCCATCATTCTCGAGCTCGCCCATCGCGTCGAGGATGGCGCCCTTGGTCGCCCCCCAGGCCACCAGCGTCAGGTCGGCCTGGCGCGGACCATGCAGCGTGAACTTCGACGACGCGGGAATCTCGCGGGCGGCCGTCTCGAGCTTCGCCATCCTTTTGCGCATCATGGCAATCCGGTTTTCGATGCCCTCTGTGATGTGGCCCTCCGGATCGTGCTCGTCGCTCGTGGTCGAGAAGATCCCACCCGGCATGCCAGGAAGCGTCCGGGGACTGATACCGTCGGCGGTAAGCGCGTGGCGGCGGTAGCCATCGCCGTCGGCGTCGACCGGTTGATGGATCAGGCCACGATCGATCTTCAGCGCGCTCATGTCGATGCCGTCGTTGGTGAACATCGACGAGGCCAGGAACTTCTCGAGCAGCACGACGACCGGCATTTGGTAGCGATCCGCCCAGTTGAAGCTCTCGAAGCTGTCCATGAAGGCTTCGTCGATGTCGCCAGGCGCGACGACGATGTGCGGGAAATCCCCGTGGGCGGGATGCAGCGCGAATTGAAGATCTGCCTGCTCGGTGCGGGTGGGCAGCCCCGGATGTCGCAGCCCGGACGCCCATGTGCGCGGCACCGATCGCCATGTTGATGCTTGCGATCTCGTCCTCACATTGGACGACGGTGCACTGATACTGGGGACCCTTCTGCTCGAGGTAGACGCTTTCGTCGGTCGCGGGGCTGATCGGGTAGTAGGTCTGCATGCCAAGGCCTGCCTTGAGCTTGGCGATGCCGACGGCCTGGAAACCCTTGATCAGCATTCGGCTCTTTCGCTGTTCAACCGGGACCGGCAAGAGGCGGCGCTCGGGTTTGGCGGCGAAGTGGCTCCGCGCATAGGCAGCCGCGGCGCGGACCGCCGCGACGTTGAGCTCGGCGGCTTCCGCCTTGCGGCCTTTGAATTCGCTGCGGATTGCCTCGTAGAGCAGCTCCTCGTCGTAGCCGGAGATGCCGATCGAGGCGCCCAGGGCGACCGTGTTGCGCATGACGATGTACTTGCGCGACTGACCGCCCTTCCCCACCTCCTTGAGGGCCTCTTCCAGGACCTCGAAAAAGGGGATCGGGTAGAGGTTGATGTCGTCGCGGCCGAACTGGCCCGGGTCGATCTTCAGGTCGGCGTCGTAGATGACGCCGCCGCCGCGCGCCACCTGGTGGACATGGCCGGTGTGGCTGGGATAGTGCTTGCGCTCGGGGGCGTCGCCGAACAGGGACTCCTGGTCCAGCGCCACCAGCATGTGGATCTCGTCGACATGGGAATGGACCGGCACCGGGGCCGCCGTGACCCGGTAGTAGCTGTGCTTGCCCATGATGTTCGAGTGGAACTCGATGTTGGCGAAGACGTGGAGGCCACCGTGGCTTAGCGCCTTGGCATAGATCTCCGCTGAGGCGTTGATTCCCCCACCCTGGGGGCCGCCGAGGACCCAGGAAAACTCCCGGCGGCTGAGTTCAGTTGGCACGACCAGCGTTGATTGTAGTCCGCCAGACTCCGGGAATTGGCTGCTGACAGTTGAAGCAGCTTCCCCTCCCGGTGAGCCGGTCTTCGAGGATGCGGTAGCCGATCCGGCGGATCAAGGTGGCCTGGCAGCGCGGGCAGCGGGTGTCTTCGTAGCGGCCCACCCGGCCAGGCAGGTTGCCCGCGTAGATGTACTGCAAACCCACCGCCTCACCGATGCGGGCGGCCCGGAGCAGCGTCTCGGCCGTGGTGTTGTCGGGGTCCTGCATCTTGTACTCCTTATGGAACGCGGTGACGTGCCAGGGAATACTGGGCGACAGGCCGCTCAGGAAGCGGGCGATGTCGCCCAGCTCCTCGTCGCTGTCGTTGAAGCCTGGGATGATCAGGGTGACGATCTCCAGCCAGAACCCCATTGCGTGGACCATCTGGATGCCGTTGACGATGTTCTCCAGCTTGCCGCCCAGCGACCGGTAGTTCTTGTCGCGGAATGACTTGAGATCGATCTTGTACAGGTCCGTCCACGGCCGGATGTACTCGAGGACCTCGCGCGTGGCGTTACCGTTGGAGATGTACGCGGTGGTGAATCCGCGCGGGCGCGCCTCCTTGAAGACCTCGACCGCCCATTCTGATGTGATCAGCGGTTCGTTATATGAGGTGGCGACGACGCTGGCGCCCTGACGCTGCGCGATATCGACCAGCTGTGGTGGGGTGACATCCATCGGATCGGCGAGGGCCCCTGGATCGCGCAGCGCCTGCGACGTAACCCAGTTCTGGCAATAAGAACAGTGCAGGTCACAACCGAGCATGCCGAACGTCAGCGCGTCCGTTCCCGGGAAAGCGTGAAAGAACGGCTTCTTCTCGATCGGGTCGCATTGCAAGGCTCCCACATAGCCTCGGGGAACCATGAGCGTGCCGCCGCGGTTGTAGCGGACCTTGCAGATACCCCGCAGGCCGTCTTTGATCAAGCATCGGTGCGCGCACGCGTAGCAGCGGGCCTGATCGTCCGGCAGCTTCTCGTAGAGCGTTCCAAGGGCGCCCTCCTCGACTCGCCGGTCGAGCTCCAGCGAGAAGGGTGTCGCCTCTTTAGCGGGCACGGATTGAATATAGCGGGCGAAAGCTTCAACGCAATTTAAGGATGCTCTGGGTGTGTCTACGGCCGAGGATGACGTGATACGGGCAGAGTGCGAGGAATGGGCGGGCGGCCTGCTCTGTATGGATTCCGACGAAAGGCGCGAGGGGCTGCGCGACCGGATCTGTGCCAACCCCGACGCCTGGTGGCGCATTCTCCGGGAGCTGATCGCTAAAGCCCCTGACGACCAGGTCGTCCAGCGACTGGCCTATGCCCCTCTCCGCATGACGCTCGAATGCGGGGGCCAACGACTGCTCCGCGAGGCGGTGTCGATCGCGAGAACGAGCCCGAGGATGGCGTCGGCCGTCAAAGGCTGGCCAAGTCGCCCGACGAACGACCTCTACCCGTTGTTTGGCCGAGCCTTTGTGGTCGAGACGCTGATCAGGCATTACTCGCAGCACACCGGCTTCGATTTCTGGGCCTGGCAGGTGGCGAGACACCTCATCAACGATGACCCGCCCGAGGCGTGGCTCCTGATCCTCGAGCTTCTGCACAACGCGCCCGACGACGGTGTCCTCGGCTCGGTAGCCGCCGGCGAGCTCGAGGAGTTTGTCCTGGCTCATGCCGCGGACTTCATCGATCGGATCGAGGAAGAAGCTCGCGCAAACTCGGGGTTCAAATCGGCCCTCGGCTACCTGTACCTCTGGAGGTTGTCGCCGGAGTTGTTCGACCGAATCGAGGCGGCTGCCGGGGTACGGCTGACGCGCCGTCCTGGGGCCTAGAGACGCTCAGGCCGCGTTCGGGACCACGCGTAACCGCTTCGGCCGAACGAAGCCGCTGTCTGGATGCGGATCGAAGAAGCTCATGGGCACGGCGTTGCCGGTTGCCTCGAGCACTTCCATCATCCGCGGAACGGCCCCGGTCGCGGTGAGCAACCCGGTGACCTTTCCGTTCTCGTATCCCGTCTGCTTGTAGACGAAGATGTCCTGGAGGGAGATCTGGTCGCCCTCGATCCCGGTCACTTCAGAGATATACGTGATCTTTCGGCTGCCGTCCCGCAACCGGTTCTGCTGGATGATGATGTTGATCGCGGAGGCGATCTGTTCACGGATGGCGCGCGAGGGAAGCTCCATACCCGCCATCAACACGAGGGTCTCGAGCCGCGAGATCGTGTCGCGTGGGGTGTTCGAGTGGACCGTGGTCAGGGAGCCATCGTGACCGGTGTTCATGGCCTGGAGCATGTCCAGCGCCTCGCCGGAACGGACCTCTCCAACGACGATGCGGTCGGGCCGCATTCGGAGGGTATTGATGACCAGGTCACGGATGCTGACCCCACCTTTGCCTTCGACGTTGGTCGGCCGTGACTCCAGGTTGATGACGTGAATCTGGCGCAGCTGCAACTCCGCCGCATCCTCCACGGTGATGATGCGCTCGTCACCAGGGATGAAGCTGGAGAGCACGTTGAGCGTGGTGGTCTTTCCCGAGGAACCACCGCCGGCCACGACGATGTTCATACGCGCATTGACGCAGGCCTTGAGGAATGTCGCCATCTCCTCAGTCAAGGTGTTGTTCTTGATCAAGTCCGTGATCTGAAGCGGGTCTTTGCGCATCTTGCGAATCGTGACCGATGCACCCTTTACCGCCAGCGGCGGGATGATCACGTTGACGCGCGATCCGTCGGGAAGGCGGGCGTCGACCATCGGCGAGCTCTCATCGACGCGGCGGCCGACGCCGGTGACGATGCGCGAGATGATCTGCATCAGGTGGGCATCGCTATCGAACTTGATGGCCGCGCGCTGCATCTTGTTGCCGCGCTCGATGTAGACCTTGTT
>VBFX01000270.1 GCA_005889395.1 Chloroflexota bacterium | reverse complement strand
CGCGAGGAGGATCAGCGCGAGCGCGTCACCGTGCTGGGCCACCAGCGAGGGCGACCGGATGGGAAGGCGGGCGGCGGCCAGCTGCACCCCGGTACAACGGACCGCACCGGCCAATCTCTCCCCGGCGCTTTGCTAGCCTGAAGCGTCGCCGACATTGCATGGGAGGGTCCGAATGACACGTCGAATCGAGCCGGAAGACCTCTACGCCATCAAGCTGGTGGACGATCCACAGATCACGCCCGACGGCCAGCGGGTCGCCTATGTCGTTGTCGAGATCGACCGCAAGACCTATGAGTATCACCGAACGATCTGGGTGTCGGACACTGTCCAGGGCCTTCGGCGGCGCTACACCGCGGGCGACAACGATACGACGCCCCGGTGGTCACCGGATGGCCGGTCGCTCGTGTTTGTGCGTGCCCCCGCGGGCGAGGTCAAGCCGAAGAACGAGGAAGAGCGCGATCGCGGCGTGGGAAAGGGCCAGCTCTGGTTGCTGCCCTCGGACGGCGGCGAGGCGCGCCAGCTCACCTGGGCGCGATGGGGCGCCGGTGATCCCGTCTGGTCACCGGATGGCGCATCCATCGTCTACACAGCGGAGGTCGGTGAGCCGGATGATCCCGAAGCCGAGGACGCCGGTCTGCACGAGAAGCGCGTGCCCGCCGTTCGGCGGATCGACCGCTTGTGGAACCGGCTGGACGGCGTGGGCTGGATCTACGAGCGCCGCTCGCATCTCTTCCGAATTCGCAGCGAAGGCGGCGAGCCCGAGCAACTGACCGACGGAGACTGGGACGACGGATCACCCGCGTTTTCGCCCGACGGCCGCCGGATCGCCTTCACCTCGGACCGGACGGCGGAGCGCTGGAGCTGGCCGGCGAACGACGTCTGGGTTCTCGATCTCCCCTCCAAAGGGCTGACGCGCCTGACCGACGAGACGGTGTACGCCGGGCCGCCCGCCTGGTCGCCCGACGGGCGCCAGGTGGCGTTTACCGCCGGACGGCGCCGCCATGAAGACGGCTACTCGGAGTTGATGGTGTCGGATGCTGCTACCGCCGGTGCGGTGCGCAAGCTCACCGAGGATTTCCTGCCGACATTCTCCGACACCGCCATCGACGACCAGCGGGTCGGCCACGGCGGGCCACACCTGTTCTGGTCGACGGACGGGAAAGAGATCTATTCACAGGCGGCCGGCCGCGGCTCGACGCTCGTCTATGCCGTCTCGGCCGCCGGTGGGACGCCGCGCCTCGTCGTCGGAGGCCAGCGACGCATCTACGCGCTGAGCATGGACCGCGAGCGTCGCCGCATCGCCCTGGCCAGTTCCGACCCATCGACCCCAGGCGACCTCTTTCTTCGTGACTCGGCCGGCGGCCGCGAGGTGCGCTTCACCGAATTGAATGCGTTACTCTTCCGCGAGGTTGCGCTGGCGGCCCCACAGGAGTTCACCTTCAAGGGCGCGGATGGCTGGGACATTCAGGGCTGGATCATCCGGCCGAACCCCATCCCTCACCCTTCCCCGCAAGCGCTGGATGGAAAGAGCGAGCGCCCACCGGCCGTGCTCGAAATCCATGGCGGGCCCATGGCGATGTACAGCTGGAGCTTCTTCTTCGAGTTTCAACTGCTGGCCTCGCACGGCTACGCGGTCGTCTTCACCAATCCCCGCGGCAGCACCGGGTACGGCCGCGCCTTCTCGGCGGCGGTCAACGGGGACTGGGGCGGCAAAGATTTCCAGGACATCATGGCCGGCATCGATGCCGCGATCGCCAACGGCTGGGTCGATCCGGATCGGCTCGGCGTGGCCGGCGGCAGCTACGGCGGCTTCATGACGAACTGGACGGTGGGCCACACCGACCGGTTCAAGGCGGCCGTCACGATGCGCTGCGTCAGCAACATGGCCTCCATCTTCGGCACTGGCGACTTCGACTGGATCCTCACCATCGATTCGATGGACGCGGTGCCCTGGAAGGACCTGGGCCGGCTGATGGAGCGCTCGCCCATCACCTACGTGGAGCGGATCACCACACCCATGCTGATCCTGCATAGCGATCGAGACCTTCGCTGCCCGATCTCAGAAGGTGAACAGCTGTTCACCGCGCTCAAGCTGCTCGGGCGCGAGGTCAGGATGGTCCGCTTCGAGGGCCAGTCGCACGACCTGTCGCGCAACGGTCATCCGCGCTCGCGCGTGATCCGCCTGCGCCATATCGTCTCGTGGTTCATCTCCCACATTCGCACCGAGGCGCTTAAGCGCAAGGGCGAGCTCGCCAGGGCCGGCGCCGCCGGGGAATAGGGAAAAAGAAAAGGGCCACCCAGCGGGGTGGCCCCTTGGTGCTCGGGTCGCGCTAGCTGCTGGCGGGGACGGGTTGCGGGAGCTCCGCGAACATCTTGAACGACTCCTCGCGCAGCTTCTGGTAGTAGTCGAGGCCGGTCCCGGCGGGGATCAGCTTGCCGATGATCACGTTCTCCTTCAGGCCACGGAGCCGGTCGACCTTGCCCGAAATCGCCGCTTCGGTCAGCACCCGCGTCGTCTCCTGGAAGGATGCCGCCGACAGCCAGCTCGCCGTGTTGAGCGCGGCCTTGATGAGGCCGAGCAGGACGGTCTGCGCCACCGACGGATCGCCACCTTCCGCCAGCACTTTGGCGTTCGCTTCCTCGTACTCCCACTGCGAGACGATCTCGCCCGGCAGCAGGTCGGTGTCGCCGGCGGTGTCGACGCGGACCTTCCGCATCATCTGCCGGATGATCACCTCGATGTGCTTGTCGTTGATGTCGACGCCTTGTGAGCGGTACACCTTCTGGACCTCGTCGACGAGGTAGGTCTGGACCGCCTCGCGACCAAGGATGTGGAGCAGCTCCTGGGGGCTGATCGAACCTTCGGTGATCTGCTGTCCGGCCTTGATCTTCTGACCGCCCTGGACGTTGACCCGCGAACCGTGCGGGATGGGGTACTCGCGCCACTCCTCGTCCATGCTCCGGATCACGATCTGGTTGCGCTCGACGCGCGCCACGCCGGAGGCCCGTGACTGGATGGCCTTGACCTCGCCGTCCTCGCCCGCGCCCCGGGCGATCTCCTCGCCCTCCTGCACGGTGGCACCCGACTCGATCGTCGGCTGCATCTTGTCGGTGAGGATGTAGGGGATGTCGTAGACGTCGCGCGAGGTGACCTTGACCTTGCGGGCGGCCTCGGTACGGATGATTTCCACCTCGCCATCGATCTCGGAGATGATCGACTTGCCCTTCGGGATGCGAGCCTCGAAGAGCTCCTCGACGCGCGGCAGGCCCTGCGTGATGTCGGTGCCCGCGACGCCACCGGTATGGAACGTCCGCATGGTGAGCTGGGTGCCTGGCTCGCCGATCGACTGGGCGGCGATGACGCCCACCGCCTCACCGATCTCGACCAGCTTGCCGGTCGCCAGGTTGCGGCCATAGCACAGACGGCAGACACCCTCACGCGCCTGGCAGGTGAGCACCGAACGGACCTTGACCTGGGCGACGCCCGCCTGGATCAGGTGGCGCGCCTGGATGTCGCTGATCTCGGTGCCTTCTTTGACGAGGGTCTCTTGCGTGTTGGGGTCCAGGACCGCGGCGGCCGCGACGCGACCGGCGACCCGCTCGAAGAGCGGCTCCGTCAGGGCGCGCTCTTCGGAGATGTCCGTCACCCAGATGCCGCCCGTGGTGCCGCAGTCCTCGGTCCGGACGATCACGTCTTGCGCGACGTCGACAAGCCGGCGCGTCAGGTAACCCGAGTCCGCGGTGCGGAGCGCGGTGTCGGCGAGACCCTTGCGGGCGCCGTGGGTCGAGATGAAGTACTCGAGCACGGTGAGCCCTTCAGAGAAGTTCGCCTTGATCGGCAGGTCGATGATCCGGCCGGTCGGGTCGGCCATCAGGCCGCGCATCCCGGCCAGCTGGCGAATCTGCTGGATGTTCCCGCGAGCGCCGGAGTTGGCCATCATGAAGACCGGGTGAAGCGCGTCGAAGCTCTTCATCGTGGCAGCTGTCACTTCCTCCGTCGCCTGAGTCCAGAGGTCGACGGTCTGGGTGTAGCGCTCGTCGTCGGTGATCAGACCGCGCTTGAACTGCAGGTCGATGTCCCCGAGTTTCTTCTCCGCGCCCGCCAGGATGGCGGCCTTGCCCGCCGGCGTCTTGATGTCCATGGCGGAGATCGTGATGCCGGCCTTGGTCGCGTAGGCGAAGCCGACGCGCTTGATATCGTTGGCGACCCGCGCCGTCAGCTCGTTGCCGTGGAGGCGGAAGCACTCGGCCACGATGGCGCGCAGTGCCTTCTTGTCGAAGACGTGGTTCTGGAAGGTCATCGCCTCGCCGTGCCCTTCCGCGGGCTGCACACCGATGGGCAGGACCTGGTTGAAGAGCACCCGGCCC
>VBFX01000180.1 GCA_005889395.1 Chloroflexota bacterium | reverse complement strand
ATGTAGTCGTAGGAGACGCGCAGCGCCTCGAGCGCGTAGAGCAAGCGGCGTTCGCGCCGCGCGAGATTGATCAGCTCGATCTCCGCGCCGGCCAGGGAGACGTGTGATGGAAGGATGTCGAGGCCCGGCACCGCGGTCGGACGGATCACCTCATTGATGTCATCGGCATCCACGATGACGTTGTAGACACTACTGTTGAGCTCGCTGCGGATGATGCCGAGCCCACTGGTCGTGTTGCCCTGCGGGTCCATGTCGACGATCAACCCGCTCAAGCCGAGCTGCGGAAGGTTGGCGGCCACGTTGAGGGCGGTCGTGGTATTGCCGACTCCGCCCTTTTGGTTGACGACTGCGTAGACTCTTGGCAATTTGCTGGCTGGAACGCGGGACGGCGCTGCCCGGATTATACGGTCGCCGGGATCAAACGCACGTTTGCACAAGTGGAATGCCTGTGCATAACTATTTCGCGAGGAAGCCGAGTAGTCCGACGGCGATGTTATAGCCGGCATGCGTGACCATGCAGGGCAGTGTGCTGCCGGAGCGAACGCGCAGTAACCCGAGTCCGATCCCGAGCACGAATACTTCGAGGGTCGCGAAAGTGACGGCGTACTGGGTGTGGAGCGCGGCGAAGAGCACGGCGGTGACCAGCACGCCAAGGCGCGGTACGAGGGCGCCACGAAACAGGGTCTCTTCCACGACCGCCGGCATCAAGCCGAGCAAGACGACGCCGACTGGGTTGTTGAAGTGGCTGAACAGCACATTCGTCGCATTGGTGACCTGTTGCTGGCTCGAGGGGCTCAGCGTGTCCGCAACCCGCTCGATGCCGTAGGCGACCGCCAGGAACGCGAAGATGCCGACCAGCGCCACCCCCCACCATCGCTTCTGGCGCGGCGGGAGCAAGCCGAGCCGTTCGGTGGCTTCGCGCGGCGACCGGCGAACGAAGATCCCGACTCCGACAAAGGAGAGGAGGAGCAACGGAATGTCTTGCGCCAGGAGATCGGCGAGGGTCAAGGGTGTGCCGGGTTGCACTTGCGCTCCGGCTTGCTGCGCGATCAGGAGCAGGCCGAGCACGATCGTGAGGTAAATGACCGGCGAGCCAGCGCGTATCGGGATCACGCGGGCCAGCGCGCGCTGGATCGGAGGCCACAAGTACAGCAGGCCGAGGACGCCGGCAATCGTCAGCGGGACGGCGAGAAACTCGGCCGCCCGGAATTTGTCGAGGCTCTCCGCTCCGGTTCGGTACAGCACCAGGTGGCCGCCGGCGACGAGGAGGCCGAACAGCAGCGCGAGCCCGCAGAGTGCGCCACCGGCGATGAGGGATACGATCCGCGCCGTCGAGTTGCGTTCGCCGAAGTTGGCGAGCACATAGAGGGCGGCGACGATGCCGAGAAGGACAACCGTCCAGAAATCGACGGCGGCGTCACCGTGAACGAGTAGGAGGATCAGGTCTTTGCCGGTGTCGCCGATCCGCCGCCCTTGCCCTGGCGGATATCGATGAGCTGCTGGACGAGGTCGATTGGTACCGGAAAGACGATCACCGTGTTCCGTTCGACCCCGATCTCCGTAAGGGTCTGCAGGTAGCGGAGTTGCAGCGCGCTGGGCTGCGTCGCGATCACGCCGGCGGCGTCGGTCAGCTTCTGCGCCGCCTCGAACTCACCCTCCGCATGGATGATCTTGGCTCGCTTCTCTCGCTCGGCCTCAGCCTGCTTGGCCATCGCTCGCTGCATCGTCTGCGGGAGCTCGACATCCTTGATCTCGACGGTCGAGACCTTGATTCCCCAGGGTTCCGTCTGCTCATCGATGATTTTTTGCAGGCGGGTATTGATCTTCTCCCGGTTGGCGAGGAGCTCGTCCAACGACGATTGGCCGAGGACGCTCCGTAGTGTAGTTTGCGCTATTTGTGAAGTCGCGTTGATGAAGTTGGCAACCTTGGTGACGGCGTTGCGGGGATCGACGACCAGGAAGTAGATGACGGCGTTGACCTTGATGGTCACGTTGTCGAGCGTGATGACCTCCTGCGGCGGGACCTCGAGCGTCACCGTCCGGAGATCGATCTTCACCAGGCGGTCGATGCCGAAGGGAATGATCAGCCGCAGTCCCGGACCCTTAAGGGCCATCAGGCGGCCCAGACGGAAGAGGACGCCGCGCTCGTATTCGTTGATGATCCGGATCGCCGAGCTTACGCCGATGAGGACGACGAGAACGATGATGCCGAGGACGATGAGAGCGAAAACGCCCATGAGTCCCTCCCTTCGCTAACGCACCGCTGCCGTGGTGTTCATGTTACGGGTCACATCATCAGCGCGCTCCGGCGTGGAAAAGCGCGCGTGCTCATCAGCGCGCTCCGGCGTGGAAAAGCGCGCGTGCTCATCAGCGCGCTCCGGCGTGGAAAAGCGCGCGTGATCATCAGCGCGCTCCGGCGTGGAAAAGCGCGCGTGATCATGAGGATGCCGCCTGCGGCCCTTCCGACCGCCCCGCCTGCGGTTGTTGCACTGGCTCGACGCGCAGACGAAGCCCGTCGACCCCGACCACTCGCACCTGCGCCCCGGTCTCGAGCGCCCCACCGGTTGAGGTTGCTTGCCAAAGGGCGCCGTTGACGAACACCATCCCGCTGGGGTCCAACGGTTCTCGGACCGAACCGAGACTGCCGATCATCGACTCCTCGCCCGCCGCGTACGGCCGCCGCCGGGCATCGATCAACTTGCGAAGGATGAAGAGGAAGACCCCGGCAATGACGAGCACGGTGACGATGAGGAGTGGGATGTTGACGCCCTCGGCGAGGAAGCTGGTGTTGACCAGGAGCAGGCCTCCCAGCGTCATCGCGACGATGCCTCCGGTAGTCAGCACCCCGTGGGTCACCGCCTTCAGGTCGATGACGAAGAGCACGACCGCGATCAAGATGAGGAGGACTCCGGCGATGTTGATCGGGAGATCGTACAGGGACACAGCGGCGAGAACGCCGGCGATGACGCCGATGACCCCAGGGAGAAACATCCCGGGATGCGTCACCCAGAAGCCGATGCCGATTTTCGCGGTTTGAAGGGTGTAGGTGTGGCCACCCTTCGACACCTGGCGACCGTCGAGTTCCTGCAGCAACATGTCGAGGTCGCGGCTTTCGAAGTCGACGACACCCAGTTTCACGGCGTCGTCCGCCGGCGCGTTGATGCTCTGCCGCACCGCCTTCTCCGCCCAGTCCGCATTACGGTTGTGCAGCGTGGCCAGCGCCCGAATGTAGGCGGCTGCGTCGTTTTCGATCTTCTGCGATTCGATGTCCGGCGCCGTCGAGGTGGCGCCACTGGCGCCGGGGCTTGCCGCCGGACTGGCGGCGGGGTTGGAGCCGCCCAGGCTGACCGGGTGCGCGGAGCCGATGTTGGTTCCCGGCGCCATCACGGCGATGTCGGCCGCCTCTGTGATGTAGAGACCGGCCGACGCGGCCCGGGCGCCCGAGGGAGACACGAAAATCACCACGGGCAGCGGCGCAGCAAGGATCTTCTTGATGATGTCGCGCATCGACGTGTCGAGCCCACCCGGGGTATCCATGGCGATGATCAGCGCGTTGGCCTGCCCCGAGACGGCCCTGTCGACCGCCGTGGAGACATAGTTGTCGGTGATCGGGTTGATAACCCCGTTGAGGGTCGCCACCAGGACGTGCGGCTCGGCGGCGCGGGCTTGAACCGCGGGTAGCAAAACGGCCAGCATGGTGGCCGCGAGAAAGAGCCGGGCGGCCCTCGTCACGACTTGATCATAGCCCCGGTTCACGGCCTGGTCGTTCGTAGAATGAGAACATGGCGCAACGCGTGGAACAGCAACCTCCGAAGGACGAGGAGGATGAGATCCGGGCGCAAGTCGCGCGTTATCCACGACTCTCCAACGCGCAGGAACAGCGGCTGCTTGCCACGCAGGGGGTGGAGCGCGATGAGGCGAACCGGACGCTGATCGAGCACAACCTGCACCTGGTGGTGGAGGCCGCGCAGGCGCGCAAGCAGCGCGGCGTCCCCTTTGGCGACCTCTTCCAGGAAGGGACGGTCGGATTGATCTCGGCTGTCGAGCACTACAAGCCCGGAGACGGCGGCTTCCATGCCCGGCTGGTTCACGCGATCGACGTCACCATGGATGACGTGCTCGCCCAGACGCAAGAGGCCCAGCGCAACGACGAAGCCTTCGTCGTCGCCTGCCGCCTGCTCGAATCGGCCCAGCGCCTACTGTCGGAGCGGCTGGGCCGCGACGCCACACCCGCCGAGCTGGCCAAGCTTCTGCAGTGGGAGGAGGCGCGCGTCAACGTCATTCTGGAGATGCTGCGAGGGGCCGAGGTGGTCCACGACCAGGAGCTTCTCGACTACCTCGAGGTCCTCGACGACGCGAACGAGCCTGACGACCCTGAGGCGTAACGTTTGGTCGTGACGGCCGCGCGGACACCGCTGTACGAGGAGCATGTCCGCCTCGGCGCCCAGATGACGAACTTCGGAGGCTGGGTGATGCCGCTGCAGTACAGCACGATCCGCGAAGAGCATCGCGCGGTGCGCGAGGCTGTGGGTCTCTTCGATCTTTCGCACATGGGAGAGCTGCGCATCGGGGACGAGAGCCTCGTCCAGCGTGTCGTCAGTCGCGACGTGACGCGGCTGCGCCCCGGACGGATCCAGTACGCGGTGCTCTGCAACGACGCGGGCGGCATCATCGATGATGTGCTCGTTTATGCGATGCCGGACAGGGGATACCTGCTGGTGGTCAATGCCGGTAACCAGGACGGCGACTTCGGCTGGATGCGAAAACACGCCCAGGCCGCGAACGCGGCCCGCAATATCGGCCGAGAGTGGGCGCTGATCGGCGTGCAGGGCCCGCGGGCGGTCGGCCTGGTCGAGCGGCTGACGAGCTCCGAGCTCGGCGACGTCAAGTACTATGCCTTCGTCGAGGGGACCGTTGCGGATGTGCCGTGCGTGATCTCGCGGACCGGCTATACCGGTGAGGACGGCTTCGAGCTCTTTTGCGGCAACGCCGACGCCGTACGCCTGTGGCGCGTGCTGCTGGAGGAGGGCCGGTCCGATGGCATCCGTCCCTCCGGCCTGGGCGCCCGCGACACCCTGCGACTGGAAGCGGGGATGCGCCTTTACGGGAACGACATGGACGCTGATACGAATCCCCTCGAAGCTGGGCTCGATTGGACGCTCAACCTCGAAAAGGATTTCATCGGCCGCGACGCTATCGTCACCTCTCGCCAGCAGGGCCTCTCGCGACAGCTGGTTGGCTTCAAGATGCTGGACCGCAGCATTCCACGCCACGGCTACCGTGTCGTCAGCGACGGCGAAGGGATCGGGACGGTGACGTCGGGAAACGTCTCCTTCACCCTTGGCTACAGCATCGGGATGGCCTACGTCCCACCGGCCATGTCCGAACCGGGGACCCGCGTTGGCGTGGACGTTCGCGGCACGGCCGCGCCGGCCGAGGTCGTTTCGCTGCCCTTTTACAAGCGGCCTCATCCGAAATGAAGGAAAGGGAGTTGCGATGCCAGACCTGAGCGGCATGCGTTTCGCGGAAACCCACGAGTGGGTCAAGCAGGATGGAGAGACGGCGACCGTGGGGATCAGCGAGTATGCCCAGTCGCAGCTCGGTGACGTGATCTACCTCGAACTGCCGGCGGTTGGTCAGCAGCTCGATGCGGGCGTGCGGCTCGGAGTGATCGAATCGGTGAAGGCGGCCTCCGACCTGTACAGTCCCGTTGGTGGCGAGGTGACGGAGGCCAACGCGGAGTTGAAAGATCATCCCGAGTACGTCAACCAGGATCCCTACGGCAAGGGCTGGATCATCAAGCTCCGCGCCGTGAAGGACAATCCCAAGCTCCTCGACCAGAAGGCGTACGACGCGTTCGTCGAAGGCCAGTCGCACTAGTGACCTGCTGGTGACCTACCTCCCGAACGCCGACGCCGAGCGCGCCGCGATGCTCAAAGCGCTCGAGCTGGAGAGCATCGACGGCCTGTTCACCCACCTCCCGGACGCCCTCAAACTGGACCGCGTCGACCTCCCTGAGCCGCTCTCCGAGGTGGAGTTGGTGCAGTACATTCGCGAGCTCGGCCGGCTGAACGCGAGGATTTCACCGGCGAACAGCTTCCTGGGTGCCGGCGCATCGCGCCGCTTCAGTCCGGCGATCGTCAACCAGGTCATTTCACGGCCGGACTTCTATACGACCTACACGCCATACCAGGCGGAGGCCAGCCAGGGCACGCTACAGGCGACTTACGAGTTTCAGAGCATGATCACCCTTCTCACCGGGTTGGATGTATCCAACGCCTCCATGTACGACGGCGCCACGGCGCTGGCGGAAGCAACGACGATGGCGGTCGCGCACACGACCCGCCAGAACATTGTGGTGGCCGGCGCGCTTCATCCCGAGTACGCACAGGTGCTCAAGACCTACTCGGAGGCCCAGCAGTATGAGATCTTGCGGGTCGCGCCCGGGGCCGACGGACGGGTAGACCTCGCGAAGCTGGAGCAGGCCGTGACCAGCACGACGGCCGCGGTCATTCTGCAACAACCCAACTTCTACGGGGTGCTGGAGGAACCGAAGGCCGTCAGCGACCTCGCCCATCGCTCGGGCGCGCTGCTGATCGCCTGTGTCGATCCCATCTCACTCGGGATCCTCGCGCCGCCGGGCGAGTACGGCGCCGACCTGGCGGTGGGTGACGGACAACCGCTGGGCATTCCTCTATCGTTCGGCGGGCCCTACGTGGGCTTCATCGCTTGCTCGGAGGCCTTGATGCGGCGTATGCCCGGGCGGCTGGTCGGCGCGACGGTCGACGCGCAAGGCCGGCGCGGCTACGTGCTGACGCTGCAGGCCCGCGAGCAACACATCCGACGCGAGCATGCCACCTCGAACATCACGACCAATCACGCGCTGATGGCGATCGCCGCGACGGTCTATCTGGCGCACATGGGTGGGGAGGGCCTCAAGCAGCTCGCCGAGCTGAGCGCGCAACGCGCCCATCATCTGGCGGCGCAGCTCGCGGAACGCAAGGGATATCGGCTGGCCTTCGACGGACCGTTTCTCTGGGAGTTCGTGATGCATACCCCGTATCCGGCCGAGCAGACGCAGGCCCTCATGTTCGAGCGTGGTGTCTTGCCGGGCTTGCCACTGGGGCGATTCTTCCCAGAGCTCTCCGATGCCTTGTTGATATCCGTCACCGAGCTCAACTATCCGCGCGCGATCGAACGCTTCCTCGAGGTGCTGGCGTGAGCGAGCCGCTGCTCTTCGAGCTGGGTCGCCCCGACCGGCCGAGCCCCCGACTCCCGGCGCCCGGGGTCAAGACACGACCGATCGACGACCTGGTGCCGGCCGCCCTGCGCCGGAAGTCGCCGCTAGCGATCGCTTCGCTCAGCGAGCCCGAGGTGGCTCGCCATTTCGCACGATGAAATACAACCCGGCCGTTAACGAGGCGCTCGCTCGACTCGATGACTTTGCCGACCTCCATCCATACCATCCGCCGGCGCGCGCCCAGGGAGCCCTGCGATTGATGTGGGAGCTGGAGCGGGCGCTGCTGTCCCTGACGGCGATGGACCGCATGAGCCTGCAGCCGGCCGCCGGTGCGCACGGCGAGTGGACCGGACTGCGCATGATCCAGGCCTACCATCGCAGCCGCGGCGACACCCGCGTCGAGGTGCTCGTCCCTGACAGTGCCCACGGCACCAATCCGGCCAGCGCCGCGCTCTCCCATCTCAAGACGGTGACCGTCAAGTCTGGACCCGATGGCCTCGTCGACCTCGCGGATTTCAAGCGCAAGATCTCGACGCGAGCCGCGGCGGTGATGCTCACCAACCCGAACACGCTGGGTATCTTCGAGAAGGACATCATGGAGCTTGCCCGGCTCGCGCACGAGCATGGCGTGCAGCTCTACTATGACGGCGCCAACCTCAACGCCCTGGTGGGCATCGCCCGGCCGGGCGACATGGGCTTCGACGTCGTCCACCTCAACCTGCACAAGACCTTCTCCACCCCACACGGCGGCGGCGGCCCGGGGGCCGGACCCGTGGGCGTGAAGTCGCACCTCGTGCCCTTCCTGCCCGTTCCCACGGTTGAGCGCACGGATGAGGGA
The DNA here is from genome assembly GCA_005889395.1 of Chloroflexota bacterium. GTDB lineage: Bacteria > Chloroflexota > Dormibacteria > CF-121 > CF-121 > CF-13. The sequence continues at coordinate 3,553 of VBFX01000180.1, read as the reverse complement.
TTTCGCTTTGAGTACGCGCGACCGCAATCGATTGGCAAGGTGCGCTCCTTCTACGGCAACTTCGGCATGCTGCTTCGCGCCTATGCCTACATCCGCACTTACGGCAACACCATCAACGAGGTGGCGCAGAACGCGGTGCTCAACGCCAGCTACCTCCGGCATCACTTGCGCCGCTCCTTCGAGGACGCGTTCAGCGGGCCGTCGCTGCACGAGTTCGTGTTGACCGCGAAGAAGGCGAAAGCCCAGGGTGTGTCGGCGAAGGACATCGCCAAGCGGCTGATCGACCTCGGCGTCCATCCGCCGACGGTCTACTTCCCGCTGATCGTTCCAGAGGCGCTCATGATCGAGCCCACCGAGACCGAGTCCAAGGCCAGCCTGGATGCGTTCGTCGCCGCGGTCGAGCAGATCGTTGAGGAAATCGCCAGGGATCCGCAGCTCGTCAAGACCGCGCCGCACAATGCCCCGGTGGGGCGGCTCGACGAGGTGCGGGCCGCTCGCCAGCTCGACTTGCGCTGGCGACCGCCGGCCGAAAAGAAGGCCCCGGTGGCGGCCTCCTGAGAGTCAATTTTGGCGCCCTTTTTGGGTATAATTTGAATACGCGACTTGCTAAATCCTAAGGAAAAAACGACGGCTGCCTATGATGCCAAGGCCATCCAGGTTCTGGAGGGTTTGGAGCCGGTCAGACGCCGTCCCGGAATGTACATCGGCTCCACGGACAACCGGGGCCTGCACCACCTCATCTATGAGATCGTCGACAACTCTACTGACGAGGCCCTGGCGGGCTTCTGCACTCGGATCGAGGTAACCCTCCACCAGGACGGCTCGGCGTCGGTTGCCGACAACGGCCGTGGCATCCCGGTCGACATCATGAAAGACCAGGGTAAGCCCGCCCTCGAGGTCGTCATGACCAAGCTGCACGCTGGCGGAAAGTTTGGCGGCGGCGGCTACAAGGTCTCCGGTGGGTTGCACGGTGTTGGGCTCTCGGTCGTCAACGCGCTCTCCGAGCGGCTGCAGGTCACCGTCATGCGCCACGGCAAGCAGCACTACCAGGAATACCGACGCGGGGCGCCCATCGCGCCCCTCAAGGTCGTCGGCAAGGCCGATACCACCGGCACCTACATTCGATTCTGGCCGGATCCGGAAGTCTTCGAAGAGCTCGGCTTTCACTGGGACATCGTGTCCCACCGGCTGCGCGAGCTGGCCTTCCTCAACAAGGCGCTGACCATCTTGCTGCGCGATGAGCGCGTCGACCTCGACTACACCTTCTACTTCGAGGGCGGCATCAGCGCCTTCGTCAAATATCTCAACCGCGACAAAGGATGGGTCAACCTGCGGCCGCTGCACGTCGAGCGTGAGATCGAAGACAACAGCGTGGAGATCGCGCTCCAGTACAACCAGGGCTTCACGGAGAACGTCCTCGCCTTTGCCAATGACATCAACACGGTCGAGGGTGGCAGCCATGTCACCGGCTTCCGCTCGGCGCTGACATCGGTCTTGAACAAATACGCGCGCAAGGTGAACCTGATGCGCGAGCAGGATCCCAACCTCACCGGCGACGACGTGCGCGAGGGTTTGACCGCGGTGATCAGCGTCAAGGTACGCGAGCCGCAATTCGAGGGTCAAACCAAGACCAAGCTCGGCAACTCCGAAGTCCGCGGTCAGGTCGAAACGGTGTTCTCCGATGCGTTCACGCAGTACCTCGAAGAGAACCCACCGGATGCGCGGCGAATCATCGAGAAGTGCCTGGTGGCCGCTCGCGCTCGCGACGCGGCAAAGCGGGCCCGGGAGTTGGTGCAGCGCAAGTCACTACTCGAATCGTCGACACTGCCGGGTAAGCTGGCCGACTGCTCCGAGCGGGATCCCAGCCTCAGCGAAATCTACGTGGTGGAGGGCGATTCCGCCGGCGGTTCGGCGAAGGGTGCCCGCGATCGCCGCTTCCAGGCGATCCTTCCGCTGCGAGGCAAGATCCTCAACGTCGAGAAAGCCCGCGAAGACAAGATCCTGACCTCCGAACAGATCCGCAACCTCATCACCGCGCTTGGTACTGGCGTTGGTGAGAAGTTCGACATCAGCAAGCTGCGTTATCACCATGTAATTCTCATGACGGACGCTGACGTTGATGGTTCGCACATCCGGACGTTGTTGCTGACCTTCTTCTTCCGCTACATGCCGCAGGTGATCATCGGAAAGTACCTCTATGTCGCGCAGCCGCCGCTCTACAAGATCACTCGCGGGAAAGAGATCGGCTACGCCTACACCGAAGAGCAGAAGAATCGGAAGCTGGCCCAGATGACGGGAAAGCCGGAGGTCGCCCGCTACAAAGGTCTCGGTGAGATGAACCCCGACCAGTTGTGGGAAACGACCATGAACCCGCAGAACCGGATGTTGCTCCGCGTCGAGATCGAAGATGCGGTAGAGGCGGACAAGATCTTCGACGTCCTGATGGGCACCGACGTCGATCCCCGCAAGCGATTCATCCAGACGCACGCCAAGACCGTGCGCAACCTGGACGTCTAGCCGCTGTAGTCCGGTTTCACATGAAAATCGCGCTCGATGCGATGGGTGGTGATTTCGCTCCCGACCAGGTGGTGGCCGGTGGCGTCCAGGCGCATCGCGAGCTCGGGATCGAGGTGATCTTCGTGGGCGTCAAAGACAAGGTCGACAGTGCGCTCGCGGCATCGGGCGCCGGCAAGTGGGCGCAGATCGAGGACGCTCCCGAGGTCATCGCGATGGACGAGCATCCGGCACAGGCGGTGCGAACTAAGAAGAACTCGTCGATTGTCCGGGCCTGCACGATGGTCGATGACGGGCGTGTCAATGGTTTCGTCAGCGCCGGCAACAGCGGCGCCGTGATGGCAGCCGCTCTATTCGGGCTGCACCGGATTCCCGGCATCGATCGTCCGGCGATCGGCTCCATCATCCCGACGGCCACGGGTCAGAACTGCTTTCTGCTCGACGTCGGAGCCAACACCGACGCCAAGCCCGAGCACCTGGCCCAGTACGCCTTGATGGGAAGTATCTACGCCGAGAAGCTCATGGGTCTCAACGCGCCGCGGGTGGCGCTGCTCAGCAATGGCGAAGAGACCGGCAAGGGCAACCAGCTGGTGCAGGCGAGCGAGCCCCTGTTACGCGCGCTCAACGGGATCAATTTCATCGGCAACATCGAAGGCAAGGACATCTTCAAAGGCAAGGCCGATGTCGTGGTCACCGACGGTTTTAGCGGCAACATCCTGATCAAGACCGCCGAGGGCGCGGCCGAGTTCGTCTTCCAGAGTATGCGCGACGCGGTCAAGGGCGATCCCCTCGCGACCCTCGGTGGGGCGCTCATCCGGCCCAAGCTGCGGGCGGTCCGGCGTCGGGCCGATTGGCGTGAGTTCGGCGGGGCTCTTCTCCTGGGCGTCAACGGTGTGGCGGTGATCGCGCATGGCCGCTCCGACGCCCGCGCGACCTACAATGCGATCCGGGTCGCGCGCGACGCTGTCGACCGCCAGGTGGTCGCGACGATCACGGCGGCCGTGCCGTCAAGGGCTGACCAGCACAAATCAGAGCCGAA
>VBFX01000179.1 GCA_005889395.1 Chloroflexota bacterium | reverse complement strand
TACGACAACGTCTACAAGCCGATCGCCGACCTGATCCGCGAGTACGATATCCTGTCGCACTTCCCCGGAAGGACCGAAGCCGACCTCTACCTGTGGATCACGGCGCGATGGCTCGAGCTGAGCCAGACCCAGAAACCGGCGGGCCCGGCGGAAGCCATCGCCGACATCCTCTTCGAGACCGAGGGAACGGTTGCGCCGCCGCCGTCGCCCCAGCTTCTCGCCGTCCTGAAGCGCTGGCTCGGTCCGCCGCGGCGCGTCATCGAGCTGCCCGCCAGGCTGATCCGTCGCGCGACCGCCGCTCGTCCCGAGCTTGACGGCCGAT
>VBFX01000178.1 GCA_005889395.1 Chloroflexota bacterium | reverse complement strand
AGCATCCGGTCCTCGGCTCCGCCGTCGATGATGCAGTCGACGGGACAGACGTCGACGCAGGATTTGTCTTTGAGATCGACGCAGGTTTCGGTGATGATATAGGCCATTTCGTTTGGGAAAATTCACTCTAGCACAGGGTTCCAAAAGGGTTTCAGGACCGTCACAGATCGGTCAGGCGGCGCTGCCCCGGGGTGGCAAGAGGTGGCTTGCGGCCCGCGTTACGTCTTCGTGGCCCTCCCCAGACCGGCGCCCCGGCGTCTCGTGTTCAGGCCGGCGCGCCGGGTGTCATGGGCAACCCGGATCTTTGCCATCCTGGTGCTCGTGCTCGCGGCAGGGGCTATAGGTGCCTTCCTGGAAGTCGTGCTGCCCCAGCGGGTGGCGCAGCTGGCGCAATCAGAATCCAGCGAGCTCGCCCAAGCGCGGACGGGCGTGTCGGATTCGAGTACCGCGGTAACCAGCCTGTGGAGCGAGATCTCGGCCAAGGGCGGTATCGGCCTTTCGCCTGACCAGCTCACCAAAGATCTGGCGCTGGCGAAGGCCACCGAGAAGTCGGCGGATGACGCGCTGAGCCATATCCAGGCCGCGCAGAGCTACATGGCGCAGGCGGACGGCCTCCCCTTCCAGTTCCACTCGCCCTCGTTCATTGCCACGGACCGTCCCGCCCTGCAGCACGCGGAGCAGGCGCTGCAGGCGACGATCAAGCTGACGCACGGAGCCACGCTCCAGCTCTCGCTGGCGCAGCACCTCAACCAGGACGCCCAGACCGTTTCTGGCAGCCTCTATCCGAGCCTGAACGCCCGGCAATGGACGGATTCGGCCCGCACCGCGTCGGCGCTTACGACCGATCTCACGACGCAACAGGTGCCGGCGGGGGACCCTGAGGCGCTCTTCGACCCCCTGTGGGGGAAGTGGATCGATGCGATGCTCGCGGTAGCAAGCAGTGCCAAGCAGGTCAGCCTCGCGTCGGCGGCCGGCCAGACCCAACAGGCCCAGGCGGCCAATCGCAGCCTGGACACGGCCCGGGCCCAGCTGGCAGCGAGCTACGCGGCGGCCCAGAACGGCGCGGCGTCCTGGCAGGCAAAAACCGTCCAGCCTCTACTCGATACCATTGCCCGCGAGAAGTCGGCGGGCGGCGCCTAAAGCCGCGTCAGCAGGTCCCCGCTCAGCTCGCTGAGGCGACGCGCGCCGAGGAGGCTCATCGACAGCTCGATTTCCTGATACAGGATCTCCAGCATCTGGCTGACGCCGTCGGCGCCCCCGACCGCAAGCGCATAGAGATAAGGTCGCCCGATGAGCACCCCCTGGGCCCCGAGGCAGAGGGCTTTGAGGACGTCGGTTCCGCGCCGGACACCGCCGTCCATGAGCACCGGAATCTCACGCCCGACCGCCTGGACGACCTCAGGTAGCGCGTCGAGGCTCGCAACCGCATGGTCCAGCTGACGGCCACCGTGGTTGCTGACGATCACGCCACGGGCGCCCGCCCCGACCGCGTGCCGGGCATCGTCGGCGCGAACGACGCCCTTCACGATCACGGGAAGCGAGGTCTTGGCCACGAGCCACTCGAGATCGGCCCAGCCCAGGCCCGGATTCGTTTGGGCGTTCACGTTCTGGGCGAAGGGGTCGGGGCCTTCGGCCGCGTCCGCTCTGCGCCGGGCGTCGAGATTGGCGTAGCCAAGCCCCTCGGGCAGGCTGAACGCGTTGCGGATGTCCCGCTCGCGCCGTCCCGTCCTGGGGAGGTCCACCGTCAGCAGGATGGCCGAGTAGCCGGCGTCGACGGCGCGCTCGATGAAGCTGGCACTTACCGCCCGCTCGGCGTGCATGTAGAGCTGGAACCATCGTGGTCCGGTTGCGGCCGCGGCGACCTCTTCGATGGCGGCACTGGACAACGTGCTGAGCGCATAGGCGATGCCCGCCTCCGATGCCGCCTGGTAAGCGGCCAGCTCCCCATCGGGGTGCGTCATCCGCTGGGTGGCGGTGGGCGCGAGGTGAACGGGCATCCGAAAGCGCTGCCCGAACAGCTCGTGGCCCAGCTCGATCTGGTCGGCCGACGCCAGGACCTTGAAGCGGAAGCGGTACCGGGCAAACGCCTCACGGTTACCCCGTAGGGCGGCCTCGTCCTCGGAGCCACCAGCGATGTAGTCGTATATGCCCTGGGGAAGGACCGCCCGTGCCGCCGGCTCGTAGTCATCCAACTTGAGGGGGGCCGGCCGGGTCTTCCTATCCACCATCGAATCTGCCATGCCGCCAATTGTGGCGTTTCGGGCCCCCAGTGTGTAACGCTTAGCAAAGCGCCTGTCCGAAGGCGTCCAATGCCGAAAGGAAGGGAGGTTCCTCGTATGAGTGGGGCCATCGCGATCCTGGCGTTTCATCAGGTCTACCAGCCGCTCGGCGACAGCATTCTTCTCTCGGCGATCGTCGCGGGAATTCCTCTGTACCTCTTGTTCGTGATGCTGGCGATCCTTCGCCTGCCGGCCTGGCTGTCGGCCCTTACCGCCATGCTCTCCGCGGCGATCCTCGCCGCGTTGGTGTGGCGCATGCCGCTCGGGCTCGACGTCTCGGCGACCACGGAGGGCATGGCCAATGGGTTGTGGCCGATCAGCTGGATCGTGCTCAACGCGGTCTTCTTCCACAACCTGACTATCGCCAGTGGTGACTTCGACGTGATCCGCCGGTCGCTCACCCAGCTGACCGGGGACCGGCGGGTCCAGGCCCTGCTGGTGGCGTTTTGCTTCGGCGCCCTCATGGAAGGCATCGCCGGCTTCGGTGCCCCGGTCGCCATCTCGGCGGCGATCCTCGCCAGCCTCGGCTTCGAGCCGATCAGTGCGGCGGTGCTCGCGCTGCTCGCCAACACAGCGCCTGTGGCCTTCGGCTCGATCGGCATCCCGATCGTGACGCTGGGGCTGCTGACCGCGCCCATCATCGGCCACAGCGCCAACGATCAGACGCAGGTCACCCTGGCACTCTCCGCCATGGTCGGGCGGCAACTTCCGGTCTTCTCGATCCTCATTCCTGGCTTCTTGATCGTTGTTCTCGCCGGCTGGAAGCGCATGGTCGAAGTTCTGCCGGCGGTCCTCGCCGCGGGCGTCGTCTTCGCGATCGTCCAGTTCCTGGTCTCGAATTTCATCGGGCCCGAGCTGACTGACGTGCTCGCCGCCCTGGTCTCGATGGCCGCCGTCGCCCTGCTGCTCCGAGTCTGGAAGCCGAAGACGCTCTGGAGTTTTGCCGCCGACCGCGCGGCCGTGCCGGGCGAAACTCCGAGGTTTCGAAGTGTGGGCGCCGCCGTTGCCCAGGTCGCCGATCCGCCGGCGCGGATTGTGCGCGCCTACATGATGTACGTGATCCTGGTGGTGGTCATCCTGATCGGCCAGATGGGTAACCTGCCTTTCTTTTCCGGCAGTCCACCCGGCAACGTGAAGAA
>VBFX01000177.1 GCA_005889395.1 Chloroflexota bacterium | reverse complement strand
GGCGCCGCTCCTCGTTAAGAGGCGGAATCGGGACCCGGATCAGCTGGCCGTCATTCCCGGGGTTCAGTCCGAGCTCCGACTTCTGGATCGCTTTTTCGACGGCGCCGATGATGGTCCGGTCCCAGGGCTGGATGATGATCATGCGCGCCTCGGGGATGGTGATGGTGGCGAGCTGGTTCAAGGGCGTCGGATTGCCGTAGTACTCGACCGGGATCTTGTCGACCAGAGCCGGGCTGGCGCGCCCGGTGCGAATGGTGAGGATCTCCTTGGCGAGGGCGTCCAGGCTCTTCTGCATCTTGGTTTCGGCGTCCTTGATGTTGGCCTCGATCATGCGGGCGGCGGTCCCACCAGTGTGCCGATCTGCTTGCCGGCCACCACACCTTCCAGGTTGCCGCCGTGCGCCAGGTCGAAGACGATGATCGGGATGTTGTTCTCACGACAGAGGGTGACCGCGGTGTGATCCATCACGCGCAGGTCCTTGTTGATCAGATCGAGGTAGTCGAGGCGCGCGAACCGCTTGGCCTTTGGATTGGTGACCGGATCGGCATCGTAGACGCCATCGACTTTGGTCGCCTTGAGCACCACCTGGGCTTCGATTTCGACCGCGCGCAGGGCAGCGGTCGTGTCGGTGCTGAAGTAGGGGTTGCCGCTGCCCGCGGCGAGGATGACGACGCGTCCCTTCTCCAGGTGGCGGACGGCGCGACGGCGGATGTAGGGCTCGGCGATCTGGTGCATGCTGATGGCGGTTTGGACCCGAGTCGGTTGGCCACGGTTCTCCAACGCGTCCTGGAGCGCCAGGGCGTTGATCACGGTGCCGAGCATGCCCATGTAATCCGCGGTGACCCGATCCATGCCGCGCTTGCTCGCCGCGTCGCCGCGGATAATATTGCCACCACCCACGACGATCGCGAACTGGGTGTTGTACTTGGACTTCACCGCGATGATGTCAAGAGCGATGTCATTGACGACATCGGGATCGATGCCGAAGGTCGCTTTGCCGGCGAGTCCCTCACCTCCCAGCTTGAGAAGCACCCGATTGTAGCGCGGCAGAGCCGACGGCTTGATCACTGCATGACGTGGCTGGACTAGCTGGCTTCTCCGACCTTGAAACGGGCGAAACGGGAAATCGTTATGTTCTCGCCGAGTTTCGCGATCGCCGCTTTGAGCATCTGGTCCACGGTCCGCTTGTCATCCTTGGCCCAGGCCTGGTCGAGCAGGACCTCGCGCTTGTAGAAGTCGTTCATCTTGCCCTGAATGATCTTCTCGATGACGGCTTCGGGCTTCTTTTGATCCTTCGCCTGCCCCTCGAAGATGGCACGCTCCCGGTTGAGCACGTCCTGCGGCACATCCTCACGCCGGAGATACTTCGGCTCGGCGGCGGCGATGTGGACGGCGATCTCGTGTGCCAGGTGGCGGAACTCATCGTTACGGGCGACGAAGTCGCTTTCGCTGTTCAGCTCGAGGAGGACACCAAGTTGGTGGTTGTGATGGACGTAGGTGGCAATGATGCCCTCACGCGCGGTGCGGGCCGCCTTGGCGCCGGCCTTGGCGATGCCTTTCTGACGCAGCCAGTCCTTGGCTTTCTCGAGGTCGCCGTTGGTCGCCTCGAGGGCGCGCTTGGAGTCCATCATCCCCGCGCCGGTCGCGTCGCGTAAGGCTTTGACCTGGTCTGCTGAAATGGCCACGGCTATTTCTCGTCGTCCAGGGCTTCGTCCTCGTAGAACTCCGCCTCGTTGACGGTTGGCATTCCCGCAAAGCTCTTTTCCTCTTCTTCCTCTTCTTCCGCACCAAATTCGAACTCGGTGACCGGAACCTCAGGTGCCACGGCGAGCTCCTCCGGGCTGATCAGTTGGCGCGCCTCCAGCGCCGCGTCGGCAATCTTCGAGGTGATCAGCTTGACCGCGCGGATGGCGTCGTCGTTTCCAGGAATCACGTGGTCGATCTCGTCCGGGTCACAGTTGGAGTCCGTGATGGCGACGATTGGGATGCCGAGCTTGCGAGCCTCGGTGATGGCGATGTGCTCCTTGCGCGGGTCGACGACGTAGACCGCTCCCGGGAGCCGCTTCATCTCCGCCATTCCGCCGAAGAAGCGCTCGAGCCGCTGGTATTCCTCTTCCAGCTGGGTGATCGCCTTCTTGCTGCCGGTGAATCCGCCGTTGTTGCGGATGGTGCGGAGGCTGTTGAGGCGTTCGATCTGGCGCCGCATCACGGTGAAGTTGGTCAGCATCCCACCCATCCAGCGGTGGTTGACGAAGGGCATCCCGGAGCGGCGGGCTTCCAACTCGATCGATTCCTGGGCCTGTTTCTTGGTGCCGATGAAGAGCACCAAGCGGCCGCCACCGACGACCTCCTTCACCCAGTTGGAAGCGTCGTCCAGCAGCTTGACCGTCTGCTGAAGGTCGATGATGTGGATGCCGTTGCGAGCGGTGAAAATGTACCGCTTCATCTTCGGATTCCAGCGGCTGGTCTGATGGCCGAAGTGGACACCAGCCTCGAGGAGTTGCTTGAGCGTCACGAGTGGCATGCGAAAACGGACCTCCTGTTTCTACTTCCGCCTCCGTCATCCGGCCGACGGACCTGTGCGCAGGCAACCCGTCGCCGTCGAGAGACGTGCTTATTTGCTCGCCAAAGTATAGCCGCTGCGCGCGCGTTTCAAACCCGGGTCAGGCGGCGGGAACGGTCGGCTTCTTGGTGCGGGGGGCGCGGGGCCGAGCGCGGGTACGGGCGGCCCGCTCCGGTTTGCAGGCCGGGTAGTCGGAGCAGCTCTTGAACTCCCCGTAGCGTCCCTGGCGCAGCACTTGCGGCTTGCCGCACCGCGGGCAGGGATCGTCCATCAAGAGTTCGCTGGCGGCGGGAGGCGCGACCGTCCGCTTGCCGCCTTCGATGTAGCGGCAGTCGGGATAACCGGAGCAGCCGACGAAGCTGCCGAATCGTCCCTTGCGGTTGAGCAGCGGCTTGCCACAGTTGGGGCAGACGCGGCCTTCGACGACGTCGGCCGGGTTGATCTCGCGCTTGACGTAGCGGCATTTCGGATATCCGGAACAGGCGACAAAGGGGCCGCGCTTTCCGGTGCGCGTCACCAGCGGCTTGCCGCACTTTGGGCACATCTCGCCGGTGGGCTCCGGTGGCGGCGCCTTCTCCTGCCCCTCGCGACCCTGGATGTAGTCGCACTCGGGATACAGCGAGCAGCCGATGAACTCTCCGAGTTTGCTCATGCGGTAGACGAGACGGCCAGCGCGTCCCTCTTGCTTGCACTTGGGACAGTCCTCACCGGTTTCCCGCATCGGCACCTTTACGCGCGCCGTGGCCTCGGCTTTTGTGAGTGTCTTGGAGAAGGGCGCGTAGAACTCGCGGACGATCGGCACCCACTTGCGCCGCCCTTCCTCGACGTCATCAAGCTCCTCCTCCATGCCGGCGGTGAAGGTGACGTCGACGATGTCCGGGAAATGCTCCACGAGCCACGCATTGACGGTCTTGCCAAGGTCGGTTGGGAACAGCCGGCGCTCCTCTTGCTTGACGTAATGGCGCGTCTGGATGACCTCGACGGTCGGTGCAAAGGTGCTCGGCCGGCCGACGCCCAGCTCCTCGAGCGCTTTGATCAAGGAGGCTTCCGTGTAGCGCGGCGGCGGCTGCGTGAAATGCTGCTCCGGCTTCAGCTCCCGAAGGTTGAGCCCTTCGTCAACGGCGAGCGCCGGCAGCTCCTTCTCCTCGTCGTTGTCGCTGTCACGCTCCCAGACGCGATAGAAGCCGTCGAAGACTAGCACCGAGCCGTTCGCCCGGAACAGGTAGTCGGCGGCGCCGATGTCCACGCGCGTCTGCGCGAAACGCGCCGGAGTCATCTGGCTGGCGGTGAAGCGCTGCCAGATCAGCCGGTACAGCCTGAGCAAGTCAGGCGTGAGAACGTTACGGAGGGAATCCGGCGTGCGTTCGACGTCGGTCGGCCGGATCGCCTCGTGGGCGTCCTGCACAGGGCCCTTCGCCTTGAACTCCACCTTGTCACGGCGGGCATAGGTCGGCCCGTACTGGTCGGTGATGAAGCGTCGGGCCGCCGTGCGCGCGTCGTCCGAGATGCGGAAGGAATCGGTACGCATGTAGGTGATCAAGCCCACCGGTCCCTGGCTGCCGAGCTCGACGCCTTCGTACAGCTGCTGTGCGAGGCTCATCGTTCGGTTGGGCTTCATCCGCAGCCGGTTCGAGGCATCCTGCTGCAGCGTGCTGGTCTTGTAGGGCGGCGGCGCATTCCGCGTGCTGTCCTT
>VBFX01000176.1 GCA_005889395.1 Chloroflexota bacterium | reverse complement strand
TGGAAACGCTCGTCGACTGGTCGCTGTCGCGCTGGCGCTACTGGGGCACGCCGTTGCCGATCTGGGTCTGCGAGCAGTGTGACGAGCGGCGCTGCGTGGGCTCGGTGGCGGAACTGGGCCTGACGCTGAACGACGATCTGCACCGGCCCTACATCGACCGCGTGACGCTCCCCTGCGCAAAGTGCGGCGGCGCGATGCGCAGGGTCACCGACCTGATCGATGTCTGGTTCGATTCCGGCTCGATGCCGGTCGCGCAGTATCACTACCCGTTCGAGAACGAGGAGCTCTTCAAGGTGCGATTTCCCGCGGACTTCATCGCGGAGGGCGTCGACCAGACGCGCGGCTGGTTCTTCAGCCTGCTGGCCATCGGCACCATGTTGTTCAAGCAGCCGGCCTTCAAGAACGTGATCGTCAACGGCACGGTGCTGGACAAGCAGGGCCGCAAGATGAGCAAGTCGCTGAAGAACTCGGTTGACCCGATGGAGGTCATGTCCAAGTTCGGTGCGGACGCGACCCGCTGGTACTTCTTCTCGGCGGTCGCCATCGGTAACGACTATCGCTTCGACCTGGCCTCCGTCCAGGATGTCGTGCGCCGCTTCCTGCTGATCCTTTGGAATACCTACGGCTTCTTCGCCAACTACGCGAGGCTCGACGGCTTCGACCCCGCCGGCGCGGCCGTCCCGGTGCGCGAGCGAGCCCAGCTCGACCGCTGGCTGCTCGCGGAACTGGCCGTCACCATCGCCGATGTCGAGAAGGCGATGGAGGCGTACGACCCGCCGACGGCGGCGCGCCGCCTGGAAGCCTTCGTCCTCGATCTTTCGACGTGGTACGTGCGGCGCTCCCGCCGCCGGTTCTGGAAGTCGGAATCCGACGCCGACAAGCGGAGTGCCTACCAGACGCTCTACCAGGTGCTCGTCAACCTATCGCAGCTGCTGGCGCCCTTTACACCGTTCGTCTCGGAGACCATCTACCAGAATCTCGCGGCCGGGCGGCAAGGCCAGTCCGAGAGCGTCCACCTGAGCGACTGGCCAGTGGCCCGGACAGATTGGCGGGATGACGAGCTCCGCCGGCAGATGTCGGTCGTCCGGCGACTGGTCGCGACCGGTCTCGCCGCGCGCAACACCGCCGGCCTCAAGGTGCGCCAGCCGCTTCGCGCCGTAACCATCGCGGAGCGGCCACTCGACCCCGGGCTCGAGGCGATCCTGCTCGAAGAGCTGAACATCAAGGCGGCGCGCTACCAGGGCGAGGGCGGTGGGCTCACCCTCGACACCGAGATCAGCCCGGAACTGAAGCTCGAAGGGCTTGCCCGCGACCTGGTCCGGAAGATCCAGGAACTGCGCAAGCAATCCGGGTTCGCCGTCGAGGACCGCATCCGCCTCTTTTACGAGGGCGACGGGGTGCTCGCCGAGGCACTCGAGCGCTGGCGAGACTACATCGCGACGGAAACGTTGGCGGTGGCCGTCGCGCGAGGTGCGGCACCAACTGGAGCCTCGACCGAAACCTTGCAGATCGAGGGGAACGACCTCCGTGTGAGCGTCGTCCGGGTGGCAACCAACTGAGCCGGGTTCGCGGCTACCTCTTGCTGGCAGTGATCGCCGCCACCGTCGTCATCGTTGACCGCGTCACGAAGATTTTCGTCGAGCAGCGGTTCGGGGTTCCCTATGGGCCCCGCGAGGTCGTCGACCACGTCCTCTTCCTGACGGTCACGCGCAACGCCGGCGCCGCCTTTGGCCTCTTCCAGAACTTCAGGGTGGCCTTCTTGCTGATCTCGGCGGTGGTGCTGGTCGGCATCCTTATCTATTACTGGCGCTTGCCGTCCAGCGATTGGTCGGCCCGGCTTGGTCTGGCGCTCGTCTTCGGGGGCGCGATCGCCAACGCCTACGACCGGGGCGTCAAAGGCTCGGTTATCGACTTCATCCAGGTACCGCACTGGCCGATCTTCAACGTCGCCGACTCGGCGATCACCGTGGGGGTCGCGGTGCTCCTGGTGGGCACCCTCTGGCGGAGCGGCCGCCCGCGGCGCGCGTGACGCCGGCGGAACAGCACACGGTCCCGATCAACGCCCCTCGACTCGACCAGTATCTGGCCGGCCTGCTCGAGGGGCAAAGCCGGAGCCAGGTCCAGCGCTTGATCGCGCAGGGACACGTCCGCCTTAACGACGGGCCGGCCCGCGCGGGGAGCCGCCTCCGCTCGGGGGATCGGCTCAGCTGGGAACTGCCCGCGGCGACGCCAACGCGGCTCCAGCCCGAGGCGATGGATCTTCGTGTGCTTTACGAGGACGACGACCTGATCGTGATCGACAAACCGGCCGGGCTCGTCGTCCATCCTGGGCCGGGCCATACGACCGGCACGCTCGTCCACGGCTTGCTCGGCCGCGGAGTGGGCTGGTCGACGATCGGCGGTACGGAACGGCCCGGTATCGTCCACCGGCTCGACCGTGACACCTCGGGATTGATGGTGGTGGCGCGCAACGACGACGCGCATCGCGAACTGGCCCGCCAGCTGCAGCGTCGGATCATGGCGCGCACCTACCGGGCGATCGTCGTCGGCGAGGTTCCTGACCCCGCGGCACGCATCGAGGCTCCGATCGGGCGCGATCCGAAGAACCGGCAGCGGATGGCGGTCGTCGCCCGTGGGCGCGACGCCTTCACCGAGTTCCGGCGGCTCGGCGTCGCCGCCGGCCACTCCCTGCTGGAGGTCAAGCTCGGATCCGGCCGGACCCACCAGATCCGGGTCCATCTCGCCTACATCCACCATGCGGTCCTGGGCGACCCGGTCTATGGCCGCCGCTCGCCACTGATCGCCCGGCCGGCGCTGCATGCGGAGGCCCTCACGCTCCGTCACCCGCGGTCGCGCGAGTCGATGACCTGGCGGACGCCTCCACCGGACGACTTCGAATTGGCGTGGAATTCGCTGGCGCATCCTAAAATGCGGTGATCAGATGACCCAGCCCAGGATCGGGCTTTTGATCGTGATCTCCGGACCAAGCGGAGTGGGGAAGGATACCGTGTTGCGGCGCCTCTTCGAACTGGCACCCGATCTCAAATACTCGGTGTCGTATACGACGCGGCCCCCGCGGCCCGGCGAGGTCGACGGCCACAGCTACACCTTCGTCAGCGAGCCGGAATTCCTGCGCCTGATCGAGCAGAAGGAATTCCTCGAATGGGCGAAGGTCTATGACCACTATTACGGGACGTCGCGGCGCCGTGTCGAAGCGGCCCTCAACCGCGGTGAGGACATCATCCTCAAGATCGATGTCCAGGGCGCCACCTTTGTTCGTAAGCGTATGCCGGAGGGGCTCTTCATCTTCATCACCCCGCCGTCGACCGAGGAGCTGCTCAACCGGCTGACCGGCCGCAACACGGAATCGCCGGAAGCCCTCGAGATCCGCCAGAAGGAGGCGTTGATCGAGCGTGGCCCGGCCAAAGATTATGAGCACGTCGTGTGCAACCGCGATGTCGACGAGACGGCTCGCGAGATCCTGGCGATGATCGCGGCGGAGCACGCCCGGCGCCGGGCGGCGCGATGATGGCGGGCCGGCTGAGGGGACGCCGGGTCGCGATCGGCGTCTGCGGCGGGATCGCCGCCTACAAGGCGATCGAGTGCATCCGGCTGCTCACGGAGGCGGGAGCCGAGGTCCGGGTCCTGATGACGCCGGAGGCGACCCGCTTCGTCACGCCGCTCACCTTCGAGGCACTCTCCGACAACCCGGTCGCCGCCGATTGGCTCGCGCCGCAGGGCGGGGGAGAGAGCCATATCAAGCTGGCCGAGTGGGCCGATCTGATCGCGATCGTTCCCGCCACGGCGAATACCATGGCGAAGCTGGCGCTGGGATTTGCCGATGAGATCGTCTCGGGGACAGTGCTGGCGAGTCGCG
>VBFX01000175.1 GCA_005889395.1 Chloroflexota bacterium | reverse complement strand
GAGCGACGGTGAGAACCGCGGGACGATAGATTCGACGGACGACCCCTCCATCCATGGCACCGTTGTAGCCCAGCGCTGGATGAAATGCTCCTCGTAAGGTGCCACCGGTCGATGACAAAGCTGCGCCGCCCCGAAAATGTCACCCGCGCTCGGCAGGGGCGCCACCGCGCCGTTACGTCTGCGACGGCTTTGCGGCAACGGGGGACAGCGGCTGGTCGGCGACGGCCGCCAGTGTCGCGGCGCGCCGGCGACGCCGGCGTCGGATAAACCAGCGCGTTGCCGTGAATCCGAGCGGTGCGGCCAGCAGCGCGATCGATCCCACCCAGATCAAGAGGGCGCGGCCAGGGTTGCTCGCCATCGCACTGGCCTGGGCGGCGAAGGACACCGTCGTCCCGGACCGCCGCTGCGCGATCGTCGGCGCGGTCGTCCCCGCCGGACGGGCGCTGGCCGCCGCCGAATGGGCGCTGGCCGCCGCGCTGGCCGGCGTTCGGGCGGGCGCGGCGCTTCGGGCACTCGCGGGGCCACTCAACGGCTGCGTTGCCACCGGCTTGAATCCATTCAGCGCTCGGAGGTGATCGCGATAGCCGGCGCCGTAACCGGTCGCGGTGCCGTCGTATTTCGTGATCAGGACCGGGTTGCTGCAATTCGGCCAGGCGTCCCAGGTCCAGGCCGTGTAGGAAAGGCCGTGCTGGTCCGCCCACGGCAGGAACTGGTTCATCCAGCCGTCGGCGCAGTCGTGCTCGCCCAGCTCGGTGGTCGCGATCGGCACCTGCGCCGCCACGGGCAGGACGGCGCTGGCCCAGCGTGCGGGATCGCTGTAGAAGGTTTCCGGAAAGTAGACATGCCAGCCGGCCGCGATCTGGCCGGCCGGGTCACGCGGCCGGTAGTTGAGCCATTGCGGAATGTCGCCGCCCCAGCCGTTGGCGCTCAGCGTCACCACGTTGGTCGCCCCGGTGGCGCGCACCGCATTGAGCAGCGTCTGCATGCCGGCCGTCTGCCAGGTGCCGGTGCCGTCGCTGGTGGTACAGCCGTTGAGCCAGCAATCCCAGCTGATGTCATGCGGCTCGTTGAAGAGGTCGAAGACCACGCCGTGGTCGTTCTTGAAGAAGCTCGCCACCGAGCTCCAGAACGCGGGCGAGTGGTCGAGGTCGGCCATCTGCCGGCCCTGCCCGGTCCTGCCATCGGCGGGGAGGGAACCCTGGGCGTTCCAGTGGAGGTCGACAATCGCGTACATGCCGGCCGCGTGCAGGCGACTGACGTAGCCGGCGATCGCGTTGCGGTAGTTGGTGCCGCTGTAGGCGGCGGGGGCGCCGTTGATGCCCAGCCAGCAGTCCTCGTTGAGCGGCACGCGGACGGCGTCGATGTTCCAGGACGCCATCGCCGCCACCGAGGCGGCGTCGCTGGGCCCATCGAAGAACCCGTTGTTGGCCATGCACTCGTACTCGGTGCCGGAGCGGTTCACGCCCAGCAGCCGGACCGTGCGTCCGGCGCCGTCGACGAAATGATTGCCGGCGATCCGCACCGACAGGCTCGCGGCCTGTGCCGCGATCGGAGCCTCGGTCGCGGCGACGGCCGCGGCGCTCACGATGATGGCCGCCAGCAGGATCCCCGGCTGCAGCGGCCTCGTCATTCGGCGCATGCGCTGACCGGCATCTTACATGCCGGTCACTCCCTGCGCGGGTTTCCGGCGCCGAAGGCGTCTGAGGGTGAAAATCGAAATCGCAACGGAGACCACAAGGAGTAGCAGGAGGCCCGCACCGAGGACCAGCAGCGGCGCGTAGGCCTCCAGCGGCGTCATGACGTGTGTGGCCGGCTTCGCCCGCCAGAGCGCCGCCAGGTGATCCCGAACGCCGCTACCGTAGGCGGTCGGTGTTCCGTCGTAGGCGGTGATCAGCACCGGGTTGCCGCAGTCGAGCCAGGTGTCCCAGGTCCATGCCACGTAAGAAATGCCGGCATGGTCGGCCCAGTCCATGAAGTCGTGCACCCACGACGGCCCGCAATCTTTCTCCCCGAATTCCGCGGCGACCACGGGGTAGGCGGCCGCGACCGGCCGCACCACCAGGTCGCGCAGCGAATCCAGCCGTGGTCCCGGCGAGTACACGTGCCACGACGCGGCCAGCTGGTGCATCGGATCGTGGACGCCGTGCGGCCATCCGCGCAGGTCGCCCGCCCATCGATTGCCGGCGACCAGCACGGGGTTGGGCGCCCCGCTGGCGCGAACCGCATCGACCAGGGATTGGTAGCCGGCGACCTGCCAGCTCCCGGTCGCGTCCTGCGTGGTGCAGCCATTCTGCCAGCAATCCCAGCTGATGTCGTGCGGCTCGTTGAAGAGGTCGAAGACGACGGCCGGGTCGCGGCGAAAGGTGGTGCCCACCGACCGCCAGAAGGCCGGGGCATGATCGCGGTCGGCCATCTGGCGACCCTGTCCGCTGCGGCCGTCGGCGGGCAGCGTCCCCTGGGCCGACCAGTGCAGGTCGACGATGGCGTACAACCCGGCCTCATGCAGGCGTCGGACGTAGGCGACGATCGCGTTCTGGTAGGCGGCGCCGCTGAATGCGTCGGGCGCGCCGTTGATGCCGAGCCAGCAATCCTCGTTGAGCGGGACGCGAACCGTGTTGATGTGCCAGGAGGCCATGACGGCGATCGAGGCCGCATCACTCGGCCCGTCGAAGGGACCGCGCCCATCCATGCATTCGTACTCGGTGCCCGACCGATTGACGCCCAGCATCCGCACCGGCCGGCCGCCGCCGTCCACGAAATGGTTGCCGACGATGCGGATCGAGAGCGCGCCCGGCGAGTCCTGGGCGGAGGCCGCCACGCCGGCCCGCCCTCCCAGCGAGGAGAGGAGGAGGCAGACCAGCACAAAAGAAAAAACCGGCGCCTGGCGGCGCCGGCCCGAGAGGGAGCCCAGGCTCACGCCAGCTGCCGGTAGTGGATCGGCAGGCTGAACAGCAATCGGGCCATGAGCGGGCGACGGACCAACCAGATGTTGCTGTGCACCCGTTGCTCCGTGTCCCAGCGTTCCTTGGGGTGCCCGCCGCCGGCCAGGAACTCGATCTGACGGGCGCCACGGCAGATGGCGTCCTGGAAGGCGCCGATGGTGGCCAGCAGCGCGACCGAGTTCGCTTTCCATGCCGGCAGGAACCCCGAGTAATAGAGGAACATCGCGTCACCTTTCTCCAGCCACATTTGTACCGCGACCGGCTCATCGCCGATGCGGATGGTCCCGATCCGTACCTGGCCCTGCTCGGCGAGAATGGGCGCCGCCTCGCGGATGAAGGCGCGACGGTTCGGATGATCGAAGTAGTCGTCGTGTGCAATCCGCATGCTGGCCTCGGCCCGCTCCCGGTGCAGGTTGAACAGCACCGACAGCGCGGCGGAGACCGCGGCGGGGGTCGAGGCGATGTCGAATCGGTAGGGGTGGCCCTTGCGCTGCATCAGCCGCGGGTAATAGCGGACGTTGTCGCGCATGCTCTTGTTGAGGCTCAAGACGAGCGCCTCCCAATCCGACGGCACCCGCCGGTAGTCGAAGACCACGCCCTTGCCGCGATAGGCAATGCGGCGAGCCATCCAATCGGGCAATGGCTCCCGTTCGGCAAAGCCGGGGATGAGGACGGTGCTCCAGGGATGGACCTGGAGCCAGCCGGCCAGGGTCTCGAGCAGCGCCGTGCGATGCTCCGCAGGGAAGAGCAGCTCCCACTGTTCGGTGAGACCGTTCGCCAAACCATTGCCTTCCCAGCCAAGGGGCAGCAGCATCGAGAGGCCGAGCCCGCGGGTCCCGAGGCGGTGCCGGAAGAAGGGCGCGATGCCGATCAGCCGGCCGGCCTGCCGGAACTCGAGGATCAGCAGCGCGCGTCCCTCGCCGAAATGGTTCCACCAGGCCCGGTTCCATTCCCAGGTCTGGAAGGGGGACGGCACCGAGAGCCGGTCGACCAGCTGGTTCCATTCGGTCCGCATGGCGTCGAATCCGTCCAGCGTCGTGACGTCAACGACCGTGACGGTCGAGGAGACAGCACTGGGCGCGAGTTGGGTCATCGCCATGGCGCTCAGCCGACCTCGACCTCCACCGCGAAGACGCCCGGGTTGCCGCCGGTGAGCGCGGCGTAGCCCTCGGTCAGCTGGAGCTCGCCGCTGCTGCTGGCCAGGCGGTCGGCGAGGGCGTCGAGGACCTGCCCGGTGACGACGTAGCGGCCGAAGATGGAAAGGTTCGAGCGGGCCTGCCGCGGCTTCTCCACCAGCTCTAAAACGCGAAGGTGCTCCCCCCACGGCTCGCAGGTCGCCATCCCAAAGCGCGGCGCTTCCGCCAGCGGCACCTTGCGCACGCAGAGGGTCGGCGCCCCGGTCTGTGTCGAGAGCGCTCGCAGCGCCCGCCAGTGGCCGGCGCTGGGGACGACGTCGTCGGGCAGCAGGACGGCGAAGCTGTCCTCGCCGGTGAGCGCGCGGCTCAGCAACACCGCCTCGCCGGGACCGCGGGTCCACTGTTCGATGAACGTGACCTGCATGCGACGGGCGAGTGACTGCGCCTCGTGCAGTCGGGCCAACCCATCGAGGTTGCCCTGCTCCGCGAGTTCGCGCTCCAGCTCGGGCGCGGCTTCGAAATAGGTGCGGATCGCGCGCTTCATGGGCGAGATGACGATGATGGCGGAGTCGAAGCCGGCGCCCTCTGCCTCGAGCAGGGCGTGATGGATCAGCGGCCAGTCGCCGAGGAGCAGCAGCTCCTTGGGGACCGCCCGGGTCAACGGAAGGAATCGGCTTCCCAGCCCCGCCGCCGGAATGACGATACGCATGGGCTGCCCCCGGGACCTCAGGCCGCCACCAGCGCGCCGAAGTGGGCGGCCTGCTCGGCCCGCAACCGGTCGCCGAGGCGCCCGCCCGGAACCTCGACGTCGCGGTAGGTGATGACCTGGTCCTTGCCCAGGTCCCGCGTGAGCCGGCAGCCTTCCGCCACGCCCATCGGCAGCAACCGCTGCGCCTGGGCGACGTCCGCGTTTTCGCATTGGCCGTAGGTGTGGTAGAAGCCGATGCCGTCCAGCACCTGTCCCGCCCGCAGATCGACCTTGGCGGTGGCCACCACCTCGACCATCGGTCCGCCCAGCGGCGTCAGCACCGGGTCCCTGAGCAGCACCGCGCGCCCGACCGAGAGCGGGACTTCGAAATGGCAGAGGTGATAGGGAACGTAAAAGCTGTAGAGCGGGCCTTCGCCCAGCCGGTACAGGTTGAGGAGATGTCGCTGCTTGGGATCGTCGTGGGTGCCGAGCACGAAGACGCCGGGCGCCGGCCTGGCGCCGACCACGTACTCGACGATGCCGCCCAGCGCGCGCAGCTGCTCGACGTCGTACCGCTGGGTCAGCTCGTCGACGTGGCCGCTGACCTCGTAGCCCAGCATGCCTCGCTGGGCCACGCGCATGCCGGTGCCGTTGGCCACGATCGCCTGCTCGAAGGAGATCTTGGTGCCGTCCGCGAAACTGGTCGCCATCTGCGGCGAGAGGCCCCACTTCGACGCGTAGCCCTGCTGGGTCGTCGGGTTGCGGTAGTGATCCTGAAGACCCTTGATGTTGCCGCACAGCAGCGGCGTCACGCCGATGCCCTTGACGAATCGATAGAGGTTCATCTGGACACCGGGCTGGTCGCCATCGCAGGCGGTGAGGATGACCCCGGCGCGATCGGCATAGACCTTCAGCATGGGGCCGACCGTCCCGTCGAGCTCGGCGTTCATCAGCACGATGTCCTTGCGGTTCGCGATCCCGTCGAGGACGACCCCGGCGGCGAAGTCGATGGTGCCGGTGACCTCGATCAGGGCATCGATCGGACCGGCCGCGCATAACAGCGAGGGGTCGTCGGTGATGGCCGGACGTCCGGCGGCGATCGCCTGTTCCAGGGCGGCGACACTGCCGACCATCGCGACCTCCTCGATGCCGGCCTCGGCAAAGGCGCGCCGCCCGGCGTCCGGATGACGGTTGGCAATCGCGACCAGGCGCATCCCGGGGACGGCGTTGACGATCTGGTTGGTGATCGCCCGGCCCATCGCGCCGGCGCCGATCATGCCAACCCGCAGCGGCTGTCCCATCCGCTCGCGTTCCTGCAGCGCACGATCCACGATGATCATGCGGGTGCTCCCACCGGGACCGGCCCCAGCAACGGCCACGCGGCATCCTTCTCCGAGATGGCGCTGACCGGTAGCGGCAGGGTAATGCGTAGCCTCGGGTCGCTGTAGCGCAGCCCGCGTTCACGGTCGGGCGTATAAAACTCGCTGACCTGGTAGATCGCCTCGGCCTCGTCGGTGAGGGTCTGGTAGCCGTTGGCGAACATCTCCGGGACGTAGATCGCCCGGTGGTTCTCCGCCGACAGCGTCACCTGGATGTGCGAAAGATAGGTCGGCGAGTCCGGCCGCAGGTCGACGATGATGCTGCGGATCGCGCCGCGGACGCAGCGGATCAGCTTTGCCTCGGTGGCGGGCGGCAGCTGGTAGTGAAGACCTCGCAGCGTCCCCCGCTGGTGGTTGTAGGACAGGTTGCACTGGGCGATGCGGGTCTTCAGCCCGTGTTCCGCGAACTCCTCCTGGCAGAAGGTGCGCGAGAAGAATCCGCGCGCGTCGTGACGCGGCTCGAGGTCGATGGTAAAGGCGCCCTTGAGGTCTAACTCGGTGAAGATCATGCGGCCACCAGCGCGTTCCAGCGGAGCGAGCCGTCGAGCCGGCCGCTGGCGAGCAGGGCCTTGAGATGAAGCAACCGGGTGTAGCTGGGTCCCTGGAAGGTCTCCGCCGTCAGCCCGGCCGCACGGTATCCCTCGAGCAACTGGCGGGCGCCGAGCCGGGCGTTCCACGTCGGCTGAAAGCCCGGCAGCGCGGCATGGATCTTCTCGAAGCTGACGCGGTAATTCCGTGGGTCGGGGTTCTTGCCGACGTATTCGACGGTGGCCTGCGGCAGCAGCTCGTTGACGATGCCGGCCAGGTCGCGGACCTGGTAGTTCTCCCCCTCGGGCCCGACGTTGAAGGCCTGGTTGTGGACCGCCGCTTTGGGCGCGGTCAGCGCCTGGGCGAAGGCCATCGAGATGTCTTCGACGTGCACGATCGGCCGCCAGGGGGAGCCGTCACTCAGAATCTTGATCTTGCCGGTGGTGAAGGCCCACCCCATCAGGTTGTTGAGGACGAGGTCGGCCCGCAGATGCGAGGAGATGCCGTAGGCGCTGCCGTTGCGCATGTAGACCGGCGTGAAGTTCCCATCGGCCAGCCTGGCGCGCCGTACATGCTGCAGGAGGAGGAGAAGACGAAGCGCTCGACACCGGCGGCTTTCGCCGCCTGGGCGAGGCGCACCGAGGCGCGATGGTTGATGTCGTACGTCCAGTCGGGATTGAGGTCCCCGAGCGGGTCGTTCGCCAGCGCCGCCAGGTGGACGACGGCGTCGAAGCCTCGCAAGTCGTCCGCGGTAACGTCGCGGACATCTTTGTTGATCGCCGGTGTCCTGTCGTCGTTGCGGCCGAAGACACAGTCGCCGAAGAATGCCGTATCGAGGCCCACCACATCGTGGCCCTGCGCGGCGAGGTAGCGGGTCATGACCGAGCCGATATAGCCCTGGTGACCGGTGACGAGAATGCGCATCAGATTGCTTCCACCTCTCTTTGGATTGGTCGCGTCGATTGCGTGGTCAGTCGTTCGTGGTAGTAATGGTCCAACTGCTCCGCGAGCGGGCCGATGGCGTGATGCCGCTCGACGTAATCGCGGCCGGCCCGGCCCATCTGGCCGGCGAGCTGGTGGTCGTCGAGCAGCCAGCAGATCCGTTCGGCAAAGGCGGCGGCGTCATCGGCGATGAAGCCATGGCCGCCCTCATTGAAACCGAGGTCTCCGACCGCCGCCGAGGTCGTCACCACCGGGGTGGCGCAGGCCATCGCCTCCAGCACCTTGTTCTGCACCCCGACCGCGTAGCGGAGCGGCGCGACCGCGACCGCGGCGCCGGCGATCAGCCCGCTCAGGTCGGGCACGTAACCCGTCACCGAGACGTCGCCGCTGCGGCGGCGCAGCAGTGACCTCGGCGGCCGCGCGCCCGCCAGCAGCAGCCGGGCTTCCGGGTGCCGGGCACGCACCCGGGGCCAGATGTCGTCGCACAGCCACTCGGCCGCGACCCGGTTGGCATGGAAGCTCATCTTGCCGGTGAAGACCACCGTGTTCGGCGAGCGCCGCAGTCCGGGCCGGAAGCGGTCGAGGTCGACCGGATTGTGCAGCACGCTGACCGGGGCCTGCGGCCACAGGGCGCGCATCCCGGCGGCGTCGCGCCGCGATGCCACCAGCACGCGGGCGACCGACGCGATCGCCTGCGCCTCGAAGCGCGCCAGCCGGCCGGCTTCCTGCCGAAAGATCCGTCCCCGGGCACCGCCCTGATAGGGGGCCGCCTGCGCAAACAGGTCGGAGACGCAGTCGACGGCGTCGAACAGGACCCGATGGCGGTCCGCCAGGGGCACGAAGGGGAAGGCCCGCACGTGCTCGACATGGATGACGTCGTACTGGGTCTGGGCGATGGCGCGGCGCACCGCCTGCCGCATCCGCAGGGATTCGACGGCCATCGTCTGCAACGGGTAGGCCCGGTCGGGGAGATGGCGCAGCGCCGCGAGCCGGTCTCCGACCCCCGGCCGGTATTGCGTGACCGCGACGACGTCGACCTGGTGGCGCGCCTCCATGGCGCGCAGGAAAAGCCAGGGGCGAACCGCGATCGGTGAGGGCGGGTGTGGTCCGATGTAGAGGACGCGCAGCCTACTCACGGATCGCCTGCGCCTGCGCGTAGATGGCTTGTGTCCGGGTGGCCACCGCCGCCCAGCTATTGTCGGCCCGACTCAGCGGGGCCGGCGGATACGGCCCCAGCAGCGCGCGGGCGACGGCCGGGGCGGTGCGCTCCGGGACGAGCGCGCCATAACGGTAACGGGCGAACGCCTCGGCGAGGCCGCCGGCGTCGGTCACGACCACCGGTTTGCCAAAGCCCGCGGCCAGCTCGAAGGCGCCGCTGTCCGAGGTGTCGATGTAGGGCAGGGCCACCACATCGGCGGCGGCGAAGAAGGTGGCGATTTCTTCGCGGGCGATGAAGCCCAAATGCCAGGCGACCGGCAGCCCGTCACGGCGCGCCTGCTCGACACGGCGCGAGACGTCGTACAGGGGGCGGCCCGCGACCAGCCCGATCAGGTCGTGACCCTCGCCCTGAGCGATGCGAACCGATTCCAGGAACAGGTCGAGGCCCTTGTAGCGGCGGATGAATCCGAAGAAGAGGGCCACCCGGCTGCCGGGGGGCAGCTGCAGTTCCCGGCGGGCGGCGGCCTGGTCGGGCAGCGCGCTCGTCGGGGGCGTGTAGAGGCCATGCGGCACGACCTCGATGCGGGCGTCCGGGAGCGCGTCGCGAACTTTTTGCCGGGTCGATTCCGAGTGGCAGATCAACCAGTCGAAGCCGCCATAGAAACCGGAAAACGATCCCAGCCAGGGGCGGCGTTCGTGGGCGCGCGCGTCGTGCACGGTGCAGATGGTCACCGCCCGCAGGCCGCGGTAGAGGAAGCGTTCGATGACCGGCAGGACGGTCCCCTGGGCGTGCACGACATCGGGCGCAAACCGCTCGAGGAAGTCGCGTGCCGGTTCCAGCGCCATGGCCAGCCGCATCGCCTTCTTCGCTTTCGGCTGCGCCGAGGCATAGACAAAGGGCCGGACGATCTCGTAGGGGGGATCGTTGTCCAGCGGCTCGAACAGGCTCGAGGTCACGACC
>VBFX01000174.1 GCA_005889395.1 Chloroflexota bacterium | reverse complement strand
TCGGCGATGCGTCGGTGGAACACATCCTGGCCCCGTTGCATGTTGCCGTTGAGGTGCTTCCGGAGGAGGTAGACCTCGGTCCTCGCCTCGGTAGCGTCATCCAGGAGGCGATGCGGGCGACGGGCGGTGACCTGGCAAAGGCCGGTCCCATGATCCAGCGCGGTCTGACGGTGTGGGCCCACGACGTGGCCCAGCCGCTCTCGCAGTCGATCGAGCGTCAACGACCGACTGCTATCGTCACCTCCCTGTTTGGCGTCGAGGCGGTCGACGCCACCTGCCCCTCTAATCCCTGGGCGGTGGTGAACAGCACCTTCTACATTGGCCCGCACCCGCCCCGCCCGGTTGAGGATGACTTCGGTCCGCGGGCACTTCCCCTGCTCAAGCGGTACGCCGAACTGCTCGAAGCTCCGGACCTCGTCTTGCACGCCACGGACGAGGTCTTCGATTATTCGTTTGACCGTCTACCCTCTCGCCATCACTACGTCGGGCCGCTCGGGATCTGGGAGCCAGCTCGCGAACGACCAACATACCTGGACGAGCCGGGCGATCCCTGGATCCTGGTTTCGATCAGCTCACAGCGCCAGGACGACCTCGCGCTGGCCGATGCCACCCTTCAAGCGCTCGCCGATGCGCCGGTCCGCGTTCTCGTCACCCTTGGACCAGAACACGATCCATCGGAGTTGTCGTCTCGCCCGGCGAACGCCCGAGTGGAGAAGACCGTCTCGCATTCGGCGGTGTTGGAGCGAGCCGTCCTGTTGGTCAGCCATGCGGGACATGGAACGGTGATGAAGGCGCTCTGGCAGGGAAAGCCGATGGTGCTCATCCCGTGGGGCCGTGATCAGCCGGGCGTCGCCGCGCGAGCCGAGGCGCTCGGTGTCGCCGAGGTCGTGCCGCGCGCTCAGGCATCAGCGGAAACGATCGGTGCCGCCGTGAAGAAGTCGCTGACCGACCAGGAGATGGCATCGACCGCCGCTCGACACTCCGCTCGCCTGCGCGCGACGGACCCAGCGGCAACGGCGGCCGCCCATCTCGAGTCGCTGCTCTAGCGGCTGATCGGCAACCAGGCCGCCCGCGTCGATTCGTAGCCAGCGATCTCGCCTTCCTGCCGGAGCGTGAGCGCCACCTCGTCCCAACCGTTCAAGAGGCATTCACGGTAGAAGGGGTCGACGGCAAAGGCCGTCTCGAACCCATCGGCCCTGATGCGCTGTGACTCCAGGTCGACCGTGATCTGCATACCCGGCTCCTCGGTGGCGAGGTGGTTCAACTCCGCAACCTCGGGCGCGGGCAGCTCGACCGGCAGCAGACCTGAGCGAAAGCTGTTGCTCTTGAAGATGTCGCCAAACGACGGCGCGATGACGACGCGGAATCCCGCGTCGAGCAGCGACCAGGCGGCGTGCTCGCGTGACGAGCCGCAGCCGAAGTTGGCGCCGGTAACCAAGACTGCCGCGCCATGGTAGGCGGGCTGGTCGAGGATGAAATTGCCGGCGCGGCGCCAGTCGTAAAACAGGAAGGGCCCGAAGCCGGAGCGCTCGATCCTTTTGAGGAACTGCTTGGGGATGATCTGGTCGGTATCGACGTTCGCCCGATCGAGCGGCGCGAGGACGCCCGTGACGTGGGTGAAGGGTTCCACGCCCCCCTCCCTACCCTCCCCCAGAGGGAGAGGGAACAGTGCTGAATTCCCGCACATCGACGAGGTGCCCGGCGATCGCGGCCGCCGCCGCCATCGGCGGGCTGACCAGGTGGGTTCGGCCTCCACTCCCCTGCCGGCCCTCGAAATTCCGGTTGCTGGTCGAGGCGCAGCGCTCGCCCGGGCCGAGGATGTCAGGGTTCATGCCGAGGCACATCGAGCAGCCGGCATCGCGCCACTCGAAGCCGGCCTGGCGGAAGATCGCATCCAGTCCCTCGGCCTCGGCCTGCCGCTTGACGCTCACCGATCCGGGCACGACCATGGCCCGTACCTTCGGATGCACTGTCTGGCCGCGCACCACCGTCGCCGCCAGGCGCAGGTCTTCGAGACGGGCGTTGGTGCAGGAGCCGATGAAGACGCGGTCGATCGCGATCGCCTCCATCGCCGTGCCCGGCTCGAGCGCCATGTAGGTAAGCGCCCGCTGATCGGTCTCCGAGGCCGGGTTCGGCACGCTCCCGCTCACCGGCACGGACTGCCCGGGATTGGTGCCCCAGGTCACGTACGGCTCCAGCCGGGTGGCGTCGATCGCGACTTCCTGGTCGAATAGCGCGCCAGCATCCGTCGCCAGCGTCTTCCAGTGCGTGATCGCGTCCTGCCACTGCTCGTCCCGGGGCGCATGCGGGCGACCTTTGACGTAAGCAAACGTCGTCTCATCGGGCGCCACCATCCCCGCGCGGGCGCCGCCCTCAATCGTCATGTTGCAGACCGTCATGCGCCCTTCCATCGATAGATCGCGAATCGTCGACCCGCGGTACTCGATGACATGCCCGCGGCCGCCGTCGACGCCGATCCGCGCGATGATGCCGAGCGCCACGTCCTTGGCGGTGACGCCCAGCGGCAGCGCTCCCTCAACGGTCACCGCCATCGTCTTCGGCCGGCGCTGGCGCAGGCACTGGGTGGCGAGGACGTGCTCGACCTCTGATGTCCCGATACCGATGGCGAGCGCACCAAACGCCCCGTGCGTCGAGGTGTGCGAATCGCCGCAGACGATCAGCAGGCCCGGCTGCGTCAACCCCAGCTCAGGCCCGATGACGTGGACGATGCCCTGGCGCGCGTGGCCCATGCCATAGAGGGCGATGCCCTCGCGCCGGCAGTTGGACTCGAGCGCCGACATCTGACGTTCCGCGATCTCGTCCGCCGCCGGACGCCCGCCTCGAGTCGGCACATCATGATCCATCGTCGCGACCGTGAGGTCGGGCCGGCGCACACGCCGGTTGGCCATCCGCAAGCTCTCGAAGGCCTGCGGTGACGTCACCTCGTGGACGAGGTGGAGGTCGACGTAGAGCAGATCGGGAGCGCCGTCGCCCGCGACAACGATGTGCTGGTCCCAGATCTTCTCCGCGATGGTCTTCGTCATCTGGTCTCCGCGA
>VBFX01000173.1 GCA_005889395.1 Chloroflexota bacterium | reverse complement strand
CCGCCGAATCGGCTTCGGCAAGCAGAAGGCCGAGCCGCATGACGCCACGATGACCGTGCTGGGCGCGGCCCTGCTCTGGTTCGGCTGGTTCGGCTTCAATGCGGGCAGTGCGCTGGGCGCCGGCGCACTTGCCACGAGCGCGTTCGTCGTCACCAATACGGCGACCGCGATGGCCGCCCTCACCTGGATGACGGTCAGCTGGTGGCATAAGAAGCAGCCCAGCGTGATCGGAGCGGCCGCGGGTGCGGTTGCCGGCCTGGTTGCCATCACCCCGGCCTCAGGCTTTGTCAACGTCATGGGCGCGATCGTCATCGGGTTCGGCGCGGGCGTGGTCTGCTACCTGGCCATCCAGCTGCGCGAGCGGATCCACGTCGACGATGCCCTCGACGTTTGGGCGGTTCACGGCATCGGCGGTACCTGGGGTGCGCTTGCCACCGGGCTCTTCGCCACCGTCGCGATCAACTCGGCCGCCGCCAATGGTCTGTTTTATGGCAACCCGAAGCAGGTCGTGATCCAGCTGGTGGCGATCGGCGCCGCCTGGGGCTGGTCGATTGCCGGCACCTTCGTCATCCTCAAAGTCGTCAACCTGTTCGTCCCCTTACGCGTGCACGAGGACGAAGAGATCCTGGGCCTCGATCTCTCGCAACACGGCGAACCCGCCTACGCCAGCATCAACGCCAATTAAGAAGGAGGAGAACTCATGGATGCGACAACTGTCATCGCGGTGATCTGCAGCGTCGCGGTTTTCGCGGGCTGGCTCGTCCTGCCCCACTCGGCGACGACCGTCAAGCCGGTGGCCGTCAGTGAGGAGCGGAAACCCGTCGCGATCTCGGCTTAGTCGAGCGCACGACCGAGAGCTTCGATGCGGTTTCGTAGCTGAGTGTCAGCTGGCGCGCCGCCCGAAGCCTCATCGTTCGGCCGATCTCGTCGACTTCTTCGACCGTGATCCGCGTTCCGGGGTGCAGGCCCCGCTCGTGAAGGTATTGCAGCAGCGGCGGTGCTTCGCGCTGCGCCACCTCTGAGATCCGCGTGATGGTTCCCGTGTCGCCCGGCCCTAGGGCCGACAGCCGGAGCTCGTGCGCCCGCATCGTCGAATGGCCGGGGATCGGGTTGCCGTGCGGGCAGGTCTTCGGTCCGCCCAGCGTCCGGTAGAGCCTCTCCTCCACTGCCTCGGACACCGCGTGCTCCAGGCGCTCGGCTTCGGCGTCGGCCGCCACCCAGTCGAGTCCCAGCACGTCGGTCATCCACCGCTCCACGATCCGGTGGCGCCGGACGATGGCCGCCGCGGCCGCGTCCCCACGCGCGGTCAGCTGGATTTCCTTGTGCGCGTTCAGCCGGACCATCCCATCTCGGACCATCCGTCGAAGCGCTGCCGTCACCGTCGGCCGGCTGACCGACAGCCAGTCCGCCAGGCGCGCGCTGCGCACGACCTCGCCCTCGGCGCGGATGTAATAGATCGCTTCCAGGTAGTGGGCTATCACCTCCGAGGGTTGAGGGGACCGTGTGTTAGCGTTAACTAATCGTGAGCTTCGCACCTGCTAACAATATTAAACCGTGAGTCACGCCGCCGCCTCCGCGCTGGGCGCCATCGCCGGCGCCACCATCTTCATCGGCCTTCCGATCGGGCGGGTTCGCGGCATCCCCCGCACGGTTCAGGGCTTCTTGAACGCAGTCGCCACCGGCGTGCTCATCTTCCTGCTCTGGGACATCCTCACCCATGCCGTCGACCCGATCGAGACCGCGCTGGCGGCCATGCATCACGGCGATCGCAGCCTCGCCGCCCTCCTTGCGATCTTTGCGGCGGGCCTTGCCTTCGGCCTCCTCGGCCTCGTGTATTTCAACGGTCGGCTGTTCGGTCGAACCAAGCACGCGCCACCCGCCGCCCCCAGGACGCTGGCGATGATGATCGCGACCGGGCTCGGCCTGCACAACCTGTCCGAGGGGCTGGCGATCGGCCAGTCGGCGGCCAGCGGCGCGGTCGCCTTTGCGCTGGTGCTGGTGATCGGCTTCGCGCTGCACAATGTCACCGAGGGATTCGGCATCGCGGCGCCCCTGGCGACCGACACCCTGAAGCCGTCCTGGGGCTTCCTCCTGGCCGCGGGCCTGATCGGCGGCGCGCCAACCTTCCTCGGGACGGTGATCGGTTATATCTTCACCTCCACCCATATCTATGTCCTCTTCCTGGCGTTGGCGGCCGGCGCCCTGATCTACGTCGTCAATGAGATGTTCCATATCGGCCGCCGGCTCAATTCCCCCGCGGCGCTGGCCTGGGGACTCCTCTTCGGATTCCTGCTCGCCTTTGCGACCGATCTCTTCCTGACCTACGTCGCCGCGTAGATAAACTAGTCGGGCCGTGAGCGCCGTCTTCGAGCACGCCACCGTCATCGACTGCACCGGCCGCGATCCCCAGCGTGACGCGCGCGTGGTCGTCGAGGATGGACGGATCCATCGGATCGGCGCGAGCAGCGGACCGGCGGGACCGAAGGATGCGCGGGTGATCGATTGCCAGGGCCGAACCCTGATGCCCGGGCTGCTTGACGCCCACGTTCACCTGGCGCTCATTGACCTCGATGCCGCCGCCGAGGTTGCTCTTCCGCCCGCCGTGCTGGCACTGAGGATCAAGGAAGTGATCGAAGCCACCCTCGACGCCGGCTTCACGACGGTTCGCGATGCCGGCGGCCTGGACTGGGGATTCAAGGAAGCGGTCCGCCTCGGATTGATCCGCGGCCCCCGGATCTTTATCAGCGGCCCCTTCATCTCCCAGACCGGCGGACACGGTGACCACCGCGAGCGAACGTCGCGCGCCACCTTCCCGGTGGTTCCCGGCCTGGCCTCGGAAACGATCCTCGCAGATGGCGCCGATAACGTTCGACGGGCAGCCCGGGAAGTCCTGCGTCGTGGCGCCGATCAGATCAAGGTGATGGCGAGCGGCGGCGCGGCGTCGCCGACCGATGAGCTGGACCATGTTCAGTTCTCGGTGCCGGAGCTGGCGGCCGCTGTCGACGTCGCCGGCGCCGTCGGAACCTACGTGCTGGCTCACGCCTATGGGCCGAGAGCGATCCAGAACTGCGTGAAGGCCGGCGTCCGTTCGATCGAGCACGGAAATTTCCTGGACGAGGCAACCGCCGATCAGATGCTGGCCGCCGACGACGTCTTCCTCGTTCCGACGGTGATCACCTATGAGCTGCTTGGTGCTCGCGAGGCCAGCGATGGCTGGACTCCGGATATGGTCCGCAAGATCCGTCAGGGACTGACCGGCGCCTACGACTCCTTGGGACTTGCCTATGAAAAAGGGCTGCGCATCGGATCCGGGTCAGATGTGCTCGCCGACATGCAGGGCGAGAAAGGCAAGGAGATCGCCTGCCAGGCGCGTGTCATGGGCGCCATGAACGCGATCATCGCGGCTACCCGGACGAACGCCGCCCTGATGCGGATTGACAAGGAAGTCGGCACCATCGAAGAGGGCAAGCGCGCCGACCTCATCGTCCTCGACGCCGACCCACTCGGGGACCCCAGCATTTTCGCCGACGCGAACCACGTGCGGATGGTGATGCGCGGCGGGGATGTCGTCAAAAACCTGGACTAGCGGGATGGGTGACAGGCAAGCGTCCGCGAATGCGTTTCTGGCCAATCTTCGCCAACCGATGCCGCTCGGTCACAAACTCCGGCTGCTCATTCGAAATCGCCTGCGATTTCCTCCGAGGCCCTGTTGTGGCCATCCCGGAGAACCGGGCTGCTGAAAGCCGGCGGAAGGCTCGGGTCCGGGCCACGGCCACCCTGGTTGACACCAACGCCACCGTGCTGTAATCTGATATCGATGCTATCACGTAGCACGATATTCTTTGGCGGAGGT
>VBFX01000172.1 GCA_005889395.1 Chloroflexota bacterium | reverse complement strand
GTCCCTGCCGCTTCAGGACCTCGCGGATCCGCGGATCGAAGAGGAAGCCCTGGGGGTCGGTCGGGAGCGCTGGGGCGTCGAGTTCTGGGCGGGAAGTGAGTTGACTCATATTTACGTAGCACATTATTACATAGCTCAGGAAACAGCGCAACCCCAGGTGTGCGCTGAGTCAGTCACGTATGACCCTGATCTGGCTCGCACCGCCACCAATCTCGACCTCGTAGCGATCCGTCGCGTTCGAGTAATCCGGTGTCTCCAGTCGGACGGGACCGCCCACGGCCCCCAGGTACTGCGCGTCGAGCTCGAGTCTGCTGGCGCCGCCGCCGATCTGGAGGCGCGCCGGAACCCCAGCCGGCCGGCGGAGCGTGAGGTGGCTCGCCCCGCCCGAGATGCGAATGATCGTGCTGCCGGTCGGGCGAGGTAGCCGAAGATCGACCTTGTTAACGCCGCCCCGTACCTCGATCCCCCTCAGCTCGAGGGGGCGCAGGTCGCTGTCCCAGTGGGAGACGCCGCCCCGGATCTCGATCGCCCAGCTCGCCGACTGGCTGAGCCAGACGTCCGCAGACGTCCGGCCCCACCTGAAGGGATTGAACTGCGAATAGTCGATCGAGACGACGCCATCGGCCTCGCTCACTCGCGGCGTCGGGCCATAGAACTCGCCATGGTACGTCCCCGTCATCGAGGGGTCGACCCGCACCGTCAAGTTGGCGACGCCGCGCGGGAAGACGAGCCGGTAAGGCGCCAGGTCGCTCATGCGACCTGCTCGGGCTGCGCGTCACGCTCCGCCCGGCTCTGGATCCTGGACGGCTGGTTGCGCGTCCACAGCGCGCCGATCGCCGCCAGGAGAATCACCGCGATAGCGAGTGCCATGGTCGGCCGCATGGCGTCGACGAACGCCTGGGTGAAGACCGCGTGGGCCACCTGCTGGATGTGCTGCGCGACCTGCGCCGGGATGCCCGCTGGCAAGGCCAGGCTCGTGCCGCTCTGTCCGCGACCGACCTCGAGGCCACCTTTCGCCGCCCTGCTGAAGCCATCGACGAAGGGCGCCTGCGCCTGGGCGGGCAACTGGGTCGCAAAGCTTACGGCTCGGTTGTGCAGGTCCGTCGCCAACTGGTTCTGCAAGAGGGCGCCGATGGCGGCGCTTCCCAGCACGGCACCCAGCTCCTGGAGCGTGCTGACGACGCCAGAGGCAACACCGGCCAGTCGCGGTTGGAGGTCGCGTGTCGCCAGGCTGTAGACCGGCGTCCAGATACCCGCCATGCCCGCGCCGGCGATCACGAGCCCGGGGACGAAGCTCCAGCGGTTGGACGTGACCTGCGCCGTCCAGGCGATGTACGCCATTCCCAACGCGAAGAGGGTGAGGCCGGCGATCAGGATGTATTTCGCGTAGCGAGCGGCCAGCGTTGCGGCCACGCCCGACAGCAGCATCATCGCCAGCGGCTGCGGGGCGATCGCCAGGCCGGCGTCGAATGCGCTCAGCCCGAGCACGGACTGGTAGTAGAGCGTCAGCGGCAAGAAGACGCCGACGATAGCGAATCCCATTGCGAGCAACACGAGCGTCATCAACGTGTAATTCCGATCCTTGAAGACCGCGAAGGGAAGCAACGGCTCATGGTCCTGGCGCCGCCACTGCACCACGAGAAAGATGGCGAGCACCAGCAGGCCGGCGCCGATGATCTCGGGGATCGTAACGCCCCAGCGCACGGTTCCCCATTCGTACCGCTGCCCCTCGATCAGCCCGAATACGACGCCAAGCAGGCCGACGGTCGCGAGCGCGACGCCGAGCCAGTCGAGGCGATGACGCCGCCCCGGGCGGAGGTCGGGAACGAATAGGAACGCGAGGACGAGCGTGACGAGGCCGATCGGCAGATTCACGTAGAAGATCCACCGCCAGCCGAAGTGCGTGACGATGAAGCCGCCCAGCACCGGACCGAGCAGGACGGCCAGACCGGAGAGCGCGCCGTAGATGGCGAACACGCCACCGCGCCGCTCGGCGGGAAAGAGGGTGGTCATGATGGGCAAGCCCTGGGGTGCGAGGATCGCCGCGCCGAAGCCTTGGGCGCCGCGTGCGAGGATGAGTTGGGTGGGATCCTGGGCCAGCCCGCTGAAGGCTGAGGCAATGGTGAACACCACGATCCCGGCACCAAACATGTTGCGCGGTCCGAAGATGTCACCGAGCCGCCCCGAGGTGATCAGCAGCACGGCGTACATCAGGCTGTAGCCGTTCAGCACCCAGAGGATCTGATCGAGCGACGCGCGAAGATCGTCAACGATGCTCGGAATGGCCACGTTGACAATGGTCAGGTCGAGCAGGGTCATGAACAGACCCAGCGCGAGCACCGCCAGCGCCAGCCACGGCGCAGAGGGTCGACGATTTTCAATCATGGCTTCCTCCTCCGATCAATGACTTTCCGTTTCGATAAAGAACCGGCGCAGCTCCTCGGCCACGCGTGCCGGCTGTCCACGCCGATCGGTATTACCTGAGGCCTCGTGCCCGAGTCCGGGAAACTCGACACGCTTCACGTGTGGTAGGACCGGCTCGAGGGCGTCAAGAGCTGCTCTCAAATACGCCGGGCTCTTGCTTCCGCCCAGCAACAACACCTCGGCGGAGAGCGTTCTGAAGCTCTCCAGTGCCCCCTCCATCTCGATAACGAGCTGAAAGTCGTAGTGCAGCGTCGGCGCGAGCATTCGCATCGTGACATCGTCGCGGCCGGCCTTCTTATCCTCGCTTGCCAGCATCATCGTCGTGAGCCGTTCCAGCAGCCAGCGGGGCATGAGATTGAGCATCGGTGGCCCCATCTGCGCGCCCTTCATGCCGGTGATCAGCGCCGAGGCGACCCTCCCCTGGGCGATCTCCCGGTCGAAGCGTGGTAACCAGGCGGCTGCCGACGGCCCGTTGACCAGCAGTGGCGGTTCGAAGATGGCGGCTCTGTGAATCGCGCCGAGGGTGAGCGCCGCCTGCAGGCAGATGATGGCTCCTGAGCTGACACCCGCGACGCAGTGGGCGCCCGTTTTGGCGAGGACAGCGTTGAGGTCTTCGACATCTTGCCTGATGCTGTGGTGGTCGCGATAGGGTCCGCTCAAGCCGCGGCCTCGGCGGTCGGGCAGGTAGACCGAGAAGCCATCAGCCAATTCCTCCGCGAGCTGCACATGGCTTTGGGACGACTCCATGGCGCCATGCAGCACGACCAGGCCTGGGCCGTGGCCCAGCTGACGGTAGCCGATGGCGGTTCCATCTTTGGAGATAACCGAGCCGGTCACGGACGGCTCGGCGAGCGTTGATTGATTCTTGAGAGCGTTTGTTGACATAGGGTCAAGCTCCTCCTTCTTGATTACGCCTCGGGAGCCTGGCTATACTCGGGGTTGCGCGCCCTTGAGCGCCAGGTTCCCAGTGGAACCGACTCGAGGAACACGACCTCTGACGGAGTGCGCTGAACACTTCGCCGGAGGTCGTTGTTTTTCATCCGCTGTCACCTCCTTCTTTCCCGCTCTCGAAGGCATCGCCGACGGCCTTCATCTGCTCCTTGGTGATCCACAACTTGCCACTCTGAATGTCATCGACGATGTGGCGAACCCACTCGAGCTCCGCTCGCTGCATCGCCACGGCATATTCGCCTTCGACCAGGAAGAGGCGAGGCAGGCCCATCCCCAGAAAGTTCTTGAGCTGCTTCTCCGCACCAGCGATCCGGGCGTCGAGCAGCGCGATTCGCACTCTGAGCAGGCGCGTGACCTCGTCCTTGTCGAGGGCCGCGACGAAGGCGAGCGCTCCGCCGAACTGCGGATACTCGTTAACCGGCTGGGTCAGCAGCTCCGCCAGCCAACCGGTGATCTCGTCGCGACCCGCTTCGGTGATGGCGTAGACCGTCCGCTCCGGCCGGCGCCCCTCGCGTCATCATCGATTTCATCTCGTAGGGATGCATCGGGCGCTCCATGAGCAGGTTCATGACGGCCAGCGCTAGGGGGGTTCGTGGAAGTTCACGGTTAGCCTTCATCGGTTAGTCGATGTCGACTATACGCCAAGGACTAACCGATGTCAACCCAATTCTGGAGACCTTACGGCATCCTTATAGAGAGCGGGCACGATATATGGTCGTGAGGGCGGGCCCCCGGCGGATCCTCGTTGTCGACGACGACCCGATGGTTGCCATGACCGTCCAGCGTGTCCTCCGTCCAGAAGGCTACGACGTGAATGTCGCGCTCGGCGGCGCACAGGCGCTCGAACAGGCGCGCGCGCTCCGGCCCGACCTTGTCATCCTCGATCTCATGATGCCCGGCATCGACGGGCTCGAGGTGTGCCGGCAGCTGCGCATAGACGGCAACCTGCCGATCCTGATGCTCACCGCCCGCAGCGGAACGGCGGACCGCGTCAAGGGGCTCGACAGCGGCGCCGATGACTATCTGGTGAAACCGTTCGCCTACGCCGAGCTCCTCGCCCGGGTCCGCGCCTTGCTGCGCCGCACGCCGCCCCATGCGCGCATCGTGCAGTTCGCCGACCTCACCATGGAAATCGCGACCGGCGAGGTCCGTCGCGGTGGACGGGTGATTGCGCTGACCGCGCGGGAGTTCGCGTTGCTCGCATACTTTCTGAGGCATCCTCGCCAGGTGCTGACCCGTGATCAGCTGCTGGCCGCGCTCTGGGCCGGCGAGGATACTGACGACAATGTCGTCGCCGTCTACGTCGGCTATCTGCGGGACAAACTGGAAGGTGACGGCGGGCCGCGCCTGATCCAGACGCTTCGAGGCTTCGGGTACAGCTTGCGCGAGGCCTGACGTGTCGTTCCGGCTGCGGCTGACGTTCTTCGGCGCCGCCCTGGTCGCGCTGACGGCGCGGGAGTTCGCGTTGCTGGCGCACTTTCTGCGCCATCCTCGCCTGGTGCTGACGCGGGATCAATTGCTAGCGGCCGTCTGGGCGGGTGAGGACACGGACGACAACGTCGTGGCGGTCTACGTCGGCTACCTGCGAGCCAAGCTGGACGGCGACGGCGCGCCGCGGTTGATCCAGACGGTCCGAGGCTTCGGTTACAGCTTGCGCGAGGCCTGACGTGTCGTTCCGGCTGCGGCTGACCTT
>VBFX01000171.1 GCA_005889395.1 Chloroflexota bacterium | reverse complement strand
GTGCCGATCACGCGGGAATCCTCGAGGCGGTGGGCGATGCGCTGCAGCGTCTCCTCGGCCGGCACCAGCTGCTCGAACCGCAGCCGGCCGTCGTTGCTCCCCGCCGCCGGCACCACCAGGATGCGCACGCCACCGGCATCCGCGCCGTCGCCGGCCGTGACACAGCGGACGCGCGCCACCTCAGGCGCCGCCTCGCGCGCGAGATGTTCATAATCCTCCATCGTGACGGCTCGATCGCGGGTCCGCAGCACGATTGGGCCGCGAACCTTGGCCGCCTCGATGTCCTCGCCGTCGACGCCACCCTCCGCGGCACGGCGATTCTGCACCCGGGAGACGTAAGGGATCGATGATTTGAGGACGGTGATGGTGTTGCGCGCGACATTGCCTTTCTGGCCGCCCCCGATGAGGTACGAGCGCAGGCGAACCCGGGAACCCTTGGATGGCACCGCGCCATAGTTGCGGAAGGCGCCGTCCGGCTCGCGGACGCCCGGGCCGAGCTGGACCTCGCCGCTGACGGCGTCCAGCACGAAATGACGATCGTCCGCGGTGCTGTCGACGAAATGCTGTGCCTGCTTCCATTCTTGCCAGCCTTCGATGCCGCTCACCTCGAGGATGTTCGCGGCGCCCCCGGGGACGACCGGCCGGTGCTTGAGGGGGAACCGTTGGCCCGGGACCCCTTCCGATACGCCGAGGAGCTCGTTCTCTACCAGTTCGGCGTTGACCGCCTCGGCCGTGCCGCCGATGGTGAAAGCCGTCAGGCCCTTGATGATCGGTGACGCGCTGTAAGTCGGTTGATCGGGTTCCGGCTTGAGCACGCGCGCCCGCAACCATCCGGCGCGCTGCTGCTGGATCACGGAGACGGTGTGGCTCTTAGGGACGTGCAGCACGACGTCGCCGTCCCGGTTGAGGCCGCCCGTGCCGTCCCGGTCGACCTCGCACGGTGACCAGGCGTAGCCATCCCAGGCTTCCCAGACCAGCGGCGGGTTTTCGGGATCGACACCCACGCCCTCGATATCGCACCTGAAGCGCAGGGTGACGGCGCACGAGGGTATGGCCTCCGAGAGGCCTACCAGGAGCACGTCATCCGGCTTTGGCACCTTGTCGAAGCAGAAGAACGAGGTGCGCGCCTCGAGTGCGTCGGTGTGGTCGCTGACCTCTTTTTCACCGGCGAGCGACGAGGCGAGACGGGAGAGCGTGCAGGGAACGATCGGCAAGTCGCCGACCGTCGTAAAGACGATGGCCTCGTCGGCCTCGGTGCGAACGGTGGCGGCCTGGGTTCCGGGACGGATATGAATGGTCCCTGGTTGCGGTCCGGCGAGCCAGAACGTGATCGCCGCTCGCGCGGCGGTGGGGGGAAAGAGCCGGACGCCGATCAGTTCGAGGAATTTGATGTAGTTGCGCTCGGGAATACGGTTCAGTCGATAGAGAACCTGGTCGGTCATCCAGGCGAAGGTCTCGATCAGCGTGACGCCGGGGTCCGATACGTTGTGGTCGGTCCACTCCGGGCAGCGCTGCTGCACGAGGCGCTTGGCATCGTCGACGAGGTCCTGGAATCGCCGATCGTCGAGGTTTGGGACCGGAAGTGCCATCGCTCAGCCTCCTCCTGCAGATTTGTGGTGGGTCAACTCGTCTCCGGGGGAATCACGTAGAAGGGGAAGACCAGGTTGCGGGGATCGTTGGTCTCCCCGACGGCGTAGCGGATGTCGATGTAAAGAATGCTCGAGTCTTCGGTGTCGAAGCTGACCAGGACGTCGCGCACCTCGATGCGTGGCTCCCAGCGGCGAAGCGAGGTGCGCACCGCCGCCGCGACGCGGGCGGCCGTCTCGGTGTCGGCACTGTCGAAGATGTAGTCATGGATGGCGCAGCCGAACTCGGGGCGCATCGGGCGCTCGCCGATGGCGGTGCCGAGGACCAGCCGGATGCTCTCCTCGATTTCCTGCTCGCGCGAGACGAGGGCGATCCGTCCGGTCGGGTCTGTCCGAAGGGGGAACGCCCAGCCGGAGCCAATGAATTCTTCGCTCATTGCGCCATCACCTTCATCTGGCCGGCCGACGCGATCATCATCGGTGTCCCGGTCGGCACGCAGGTGCCGGCCACGGGTGGCAAGGCGAGCAGGACCGGCATGCCGCCGACAAGAACCTTCGTGCTCCCCGACGGAATGATGCCGCTCACGCAGGGACCGTTCGCGGCCGGCGGCGGCGGAAAGGCGCAGCCGGCGACCACGTAGGACGCGGGAATCGTAACGACCGGTTGATTGCCGACCATCACTTTCGGACTGACGGTCGTGCATTGCGCCTGACCACCGTGCATGCAGGTCACCGTACCGCTCATGTTGACGATTGGTCCTGGCATCACATCACCTGCAGGGCGCCACTGTTGACGTCAACCATCGCGCCGGTGACCTTGAGTTGTCCGCTCGCCTTGACTTCGAGCTGCGGCCCGCCATCGAGCGTGGCTCCGGAAGTCCCCTTCAGATCCAGGGAGCTCCCAGCCTCGAGCTTGATCCCCTGCGATGCCTTCAGGTTGAGATTCGCCTGGGACTCGAGCGTCATGTCTTGCTGGCTCTCGACGTGAACCTTCCCCTGCGACGAGATGTGGATCTCGGAGTTGGTCTCGTTGAGCGAGATCTTGAGCTTGCCATCGCTGCTGATGAAGGCGATCCCGGCCTTGCTGGCGTCGTCGAAGAAGATGAATTGGTGTCCCTTGCGCGAGATGAAGCCACGCCGCTTGACCTTGCCGTTGTCGAACAGACCCTGGCCTAACTTCGGTTTGTCCTGCCCGTTATGGAGGCTGCCGATCACGTACGGCCGGCGAATGTCGCCGAACTCGAAGGCCACCAGGACCTCGTCATTGACCTCAGGAATGAAATGGGCGCCGCTGTCCGGCCCCGCGCCCAGCTGAGCTAACCTCGCCCAGTCGGACTCGTAGCTGTCGTCCAGCCAGGGAAATTTCAATTTCACGCGCGCGGCGTTGTTCGGATCGTTGTTGTCGGTGACGATCGCCACCACCACACCGTTGATCGGCTGACCGCCGGCGGAGGCATGACCGTTCGATGCGCCCAGCGACGCAAGGCCGAGCAACGATCGGTCCTGCCGGCCGCTGATCACGAAATGCGTTCGGTAGCCGTTTTCACCGAACACGTGACGCGCTCCGCTGAGCGTGTACTGCCCCTCGAAATGATCGCCCACGACCCCGATGCTGACGGTGCTGCCCGCCTTGAGGTCCGGATTTCCCATGGCCACGCCATCGGCCTCGGCAAAGGAGCCCGAGATGATCTCGGCGATCGAGGCTGCGGCGCCGTCGACCATCGGCGCTTGCGGCAGCGGACGGTTGACCGCGGTGAAGGTTGGCCCGCCGAACGTGCTGGCCAGGGCGTTGGGCCGGTCCCGAATGCTGGCGGCGACCGTGCCGGCAGACGCCGATCCGATGACGACTTGCTTTTGAACCGGATCCCACCCACGGACCTTGACGGTGCTCACCTGCTCCGCGGACGTCACGCGCGGCCGGAATTCGATCAGGTCGTCGCCAAACACGAGCTGCAGTGGATCGGTGTGGTTCTGGTAATCGCCGGCCTGGGGAGCGCCCGACGCTTGCACCGGCTGGCGGAAATAGAATTTGCCGTCTTCCATGCCCATCTCGAAGCCGATCTCCCGCGCGCGCGCCTTGAGGAAATCCCAGCCCGACTGGTTGGCCTGCGACACATGGTCGAAGGTGACGCTTGTGGAATCGATCTGGCCGACCTGCAGGCTGGCACGCTGGGCAACCTGGCGGGCGATGTCCGAATCCGTCACATTCTTATAGGTCTGGGTTTCGCGGCCGCGGTGCAGCCGGTGGGATTGGTCGTAGCCTCGCAAGATGGTGCGCAGCCTGGTGGCGTCGTATTCGGCTTCGAACCCGGTGACCTCACCCTTGATCAAGGTCTTGGGGCTACCGCCAGGCGGTGTCATCTTGATGGTGACGGTCGAACCAATATTGACGTGGAGTTGGCTGATGACGTCGCGAGCGGGGTCGTGGAAGCTGATGGCAAACATGTCGGGCAGGTGCTGGTGATGATCAACGACGACCTGCTCGAGCAGCGACGCGACCGCACCGGAGAGCGCGGATCCATCGACCTCGACGTCGGGCCAGAGATGATGGGGCTGGGTCATTCTAGTTTCCCTTGCTGATCTCCGCCGCCTCGTCCGGGCTCGGGAGAAGGATGCGGTCGCCCTTCGTCAATCGCAGCGGGTCGTCGATCTCATTGAAGATCGCGACGCCTCGCCAG